>CAYVSH010000005.1:23037-46469 GCA_964453625.1 uncultured Chitinophaga sp. | reverse complement strand
TAACACATTACCTGTAAAGTTTTAAAACATCTTTTCGAGAAACAGGAACTTTAAGGAAACATCAGGTCATGAAAAATTTCCTTTTTTTCTTAACTATAATAGCCATTTATCTTCCCGCCTGTTCCCAAAACAATTCGAAAATAACTGGCAACAATAAACCAGATAGTAAGGATATCAAAGTAGGCAGCAGTTGTGAAGGTTGTGAAGCTGTGTACGAATCACCTTTTGTGCTTGCACAGTTACCAGCCATTGATACATTACCTGGGTTTGATGATGCAGGTCCGAAGATCGAAATAAGCGGAACAATCTATAAAGCTGATGGTAAAACACCGGCAGCCGGCGTTGTTCTGTATGTTTATCACACTGACCAGGAAGGAAAATATTCCGGTGGAGCTAATGAAAAAGGCTGGGGCAAACGACACGGTATCAGACGAGGCTGGATAAAAACTGATGCAGAAGGAAGATATAAATTCTATACGTTGATACCTGCATCTTATCCAAACAGTACAATTGTCAAACATATTCATCCGATTATAAAAGAACCGGGGAAAACCCCATACTGGATTGATGATTTTGTTTTTGCCGATGATCCATTCTTAACTGAAAGAGATAAAAACAAGAAAAGTCCGGCCGGAGGTAATGGTGTTTTATCACCAGAAAAAAAAGATGGGATATTAAAAGCTACCCGAAATATAATTTTAGGATTGAATATAGCAGGCTATCCAGCTGAAAACTAAGAATGTTGCTATCTGATGTAGAGATCAGCCTTTACCTTGTAATAAGTAATAGACCTTTCCACAAGGTTTGCAATCATTCCATTTACTTTCAAGAACCAAAACTTGGTTGCTTTGTCATAACTAACATCAATAGTTCCGCTGTTTAATGATATGTAAGAAGCCTGATCTCCTGATTTGAAAGAATATACAGCTTCTACTTCCCTGCTTCCTCTAGATCCGGGAGCAATCTCATACTTTCCTGTCTTTAATCGTTTATCATGAAAGTAAAATGAAACCAACTGCCCCCTTTGATCTACAGCTATAGTAAGCTTTCCCTTTACACGGTATACTTTTAGTATAGCCGGTCTTGCTTCAATAAAAAAATTGTTGGAACTAACTGTATCGGTAATAAAAACGGGGCAACGGTTTAATGTTGTATCTCTTTCTACCTGTGCTTTTGCCTGGCATACAAAAAATAATGTGATCAACATTAATAAGCTCCGCATAACAAGAATTTTTAAAGAGAAAAAATACATAAAAAATGAATATCCTATTATTTTGTTCTTTCGCCAAATAAAAGGCTACCAATCCGCACCATTGTACTCCCCTCCTCTACCGCTAATTCATAATCGCCGCTCATACCCATTGAAAGAGTTGTGAATTGTGGGTAAGATGCTTGTAATTCGCTGAATAAACTTGCCAGTGTTCGAAACTCCTCCCTCACTTTATCTAAATCATCTGAAAAACTTGCCATTCCCATCAGGCCACAAATCCTGACATTCTCCAATTCTGAATTCTTCATTCCGGAAAGGATTTCCTTCAACTCACTTTCATCCAGCCCAAACTTTGTTTCTTCCTCTGCTATATGTATTTGCAGCAGGCAATCTATAACCCGGTTGTTTTTTTGTGCCTGCTTATTTATTTCCTTCAGTAGTTTCAGACTATCCACTCCGTGAATCAGTTGCACAAAGGGGGCTATTAACTTTACTTTATTGCTTTGCAGGTGCCCGATAAAATGCCAGCGGATATCTTTGGGAAGCCTGTTATACTTTTCAACCAGTTCTTGTACATAGTTTTCCCCAAAATCCCTGTGACCCATTTGATATAGTTCCAGAATATCCTCATCAGGTTTTGTTTTGGAAACAGCAATCAGTGTTACCTGCTTTTTATCAAGTTCAGATTTTATGGAATTGTATGCTTTCTTGTTTACCGACATCTTGTAAAATACAGTTGAAATGAAAAAGCCACAAGCAATTGCTTATGGCTGAATAAAATTAAAACAAGCTTACTTTAAAATACTTCTACTGATAACAATGCGTTGCACTTCACTGGTCCCTTCATATATCTGTGTAATTTTGGCATCCCGCATTAATCTTTCCACATGGTATTCTTTTACAAAGCCATAACCGCCATGCACCTGTACAGCTTCGACGGTGGTCCACATAGCTGTTTCTGATGCATATACTTTTGCCATGGAAGAACTCAGCGTATAATCCATTTTATTATCCTTTTCCCATGCTGCTTTCAGGCACAGCAATCTTGCTGCTTCGATCCTTGTTGCCATATCTGCCAGTTTGAAAGCTATAGCCTGGTGATTCATGATCTCTGTTCCAAATGCCTTTCTTGTTTTTGAATATTCTTTCGCTAATTCATAAGCACCACTTGCAATTCCTAATGCCTGGGATGCTATTCCAATTCTTCCACCAGCCAATGTCTTCATGGCAAATGTAAAACCAAACCCATCGTTACTGATACGGTTGGCCTTTGGCACTTTTACATCATTGAACATTACTGTATGTGTATCGCTTCCACGGATTCCAAGTTTATTTTCTTTTGCTGCTACCACTACTCCGGGCCAATTTTTTTCAACAATCAGGCAATTTATACCTCTTGAGCCTTTGGATGGATCGGTTTGCGCCATTACGAGGTAAACCGAAGCTGTACCGCCATTGGTGATCCAGTTTTTAGTACCATTTAGTAAGTAATGATCTCCTTTATCTTCGGCGGTTGTCCGTTGTGATGTTGCATCACTGCCTGCCTCAGGTTCACTCAGCATAAAGGCGCCAATATATAAATCACCATCTTTTATCCCTTGTGCTAAAGGAGTAAGATATTTTTCTTTTTGCTCTTCGCTTCCGAATGCTTCCAGCCCATAACAAACAAGACTGTTGTTTACACTCATGACCACACTCACACTTGCATCCACTTTGCTAATTTCTTCCATAGCCAGCACATAGCTGATGGTATCCATCCCGGCACCGCCGTATTTTGGGTCCACCATCATTCCTAAAAAACCAAGTTCAGCAAGCTTCATTACCTGCTCCTTCGGAAATTGTTGCTTTTCATCTCTTTCAATAACACCAGGCAAACATTCATTCATTGCAAAATCCCTCGCCGCTTTCTGGATCATTAATTGTTCTTCATTCAGTTGGAATAGCATATCGTTCGTAAAATTTTGGTTGAAACTGCCGCAAAGATAAGGGCAAAGGTGGCTTACGAATGAACCCAAAGATTTTGCAACTAATTTGGATTTTCCTTTCAAATTGAGCGGCAAGGTTGCCTATTTGACCTAAATTTGCAGTCGCAAACAGAGGCTATGAAAAAGATACATATAATACTTCTTGTGTTCATTGCAGGAACCATCGCATTACTCATCAGCTTACTTAATACAGGTTCTACCTATGAAACAATAACCGAGGCAAAAGCTAAACCCGGAAAGTTTGTACATGTGGCAGTAAGGCTTGACAAATCAAAACCAGTGGAATTTGATGCAAAAAAAGATCCAAACTATTTAAGCTTTCATGCTGTAGGTATTGAAGATCCTTCTCAAACCATGAAGGTGATCTACCGAAATGGTGAGATACCAAACCTCATGATCAGTGAAAGATTGGTTTTAAAAGGTAAGTATGAAAACGAACAATTTGAGTGCAAAGATGTTCAGACCAAATGCCCATCCAAATACAAAGAGGAAATGAAGCCAACAGAAAAAAGCATTGAACAAAATGCTGTAATTAACAATGTAAACGAAACTGTTAAATATTAAACCGGAATGGATTATATAGGCGAGCATCTTTTACCCGGTCAGCTTGGACATTTTTTTATTGTTCTTTCCTTAGTTGCATCCTTAGTTGCAACCTTCTCCTATTTCAAAGCAACACAATCAAAAAATGACATTGATGCTGCATATTGGAAAAAACTGGCAAGGGTTTCTTTTCTGACAGAGGTTGTTTCAGTGTTTGCCATTTTCGCAATCCTATTTTATATTATTTCCAATCATCTTTTTGAATATAAGTATGCATGGCAACATAGTAGCCGTTCATTAGAAGTAAAATATTTGCTTGCTTGTTTCTGGGAAGGCCAGGAAGGAAGCTTTTTATTATGGAGCATATGGCATTGTGTGCTTGGATTGATATTGATGAAAACCGGCAAGAAATGGGAAGCTCCGGTAATGACGATTGTAAGCTTTGCCCAATTTTGCTTAGCTACAATGATAGCCGGAATTTATTTTTTGGGCTGGAAAATGGGTACAAATCCATTTATCTTACTAAGAGATTCGGGTGTACTTGACAATGCACCTGCCTTGCATATAAATGGAGATGTTACACAAGGCTTGCGACAGGATTACATGCTTTCTATAAAAGATGGCAATGACCTGAATCCTTTATTACAGAATTACTGGATGGTCATTCATCCACCTGTATTATTCATGGGCTTTGCCTCTACCATTGTTCCTTTTGCATTTGCTATTGCTGGTCTATGGAAAAAGAATTTTGGCGAATGGACAAAACCTGCTTTGCCATGGGCTTTATTTTCGGCAGCAGTATTGGGTGTAGGTATTATGATGGGGGCAATGTGGGCATATGAATCATTGACGTTTGGCGGCTATTGGGCATGGGATCCGGTAGAAAATGCTTCACTTGTACCATGGCTTATTCTTATTTCCGGGATTCATACACTGCTTATTTATAAGCACACAGGTCATTCGTTAAGAGCCACTCATTTATTTTTTATCCTTACTTTTTGCTTTATCCTTTATTCTACATTTTTAACCCGAAGTGGAATTCTTGGCGAAACATCCGTTCATGCATTTACAGACCTTGGCATGAACTTTCAATTGCTTACCTTCCTACTGATATTTGTACTTCCGGCATTTGCACTCTTTTTTATCAGATATAAAGAAATCCCGGCCATACAAAAAGAAGAAAGCAGTTCATCCCGTGAATTCTGGATGTTCATCGGTTCATTGGTTTTCTTTTTATCAGCATTGGTCATTATCAGCAAAACTTCTATTCCCGTAGTTAATAAAATATTGGGAACAAAAATTGCTCCGCCTGAAAAAGCTGAATTCTCATATAACCAGATAATGGTTTTTGTGGCGATCATTTTAGCAGTATTGACAGCTATTTCGCAGTACTTGAAATACAAATCAACAACTACTTCATTCTTCTTAAAAAAGATATTAGTTCCCACTATTATCGCCGCCATCATAGCAACATTGATCCTTGTAATTGGAAAAGTCAATTATGAAAGAGAAACAGTTGGTTTTATGGCTGCTATCTGGGTTGCTGTTGCCTGCAGCGTTTATACCATAGTAGCCAATGCCGCTTATATATGGGTAGGCCTAAAAGGGAAACTGAATATCTCCGGCGGTTCTATTGCCCATGTGGGTTTCGGTATGGTGTTGTTGGGTATCCTGATATCATCTTCCAACAAAGAAGTTTTATCAAACAATATTGGCGGAATACCTGCACCGTTAGACAAAAATGAAGATCCCAGAGAAAATCTGACACTTGTTAAAGGGCTTACAGTGGATATGGGCAAGTATTCGCTAACCTACGAAGGTGATTCATCACATCCCAAGAAACAATTGTCGTTTTATAAAGTACGTTTTAAAAGTAAAGACGGTAAAGAAGAATTTGTACTAACACCTAATTCATTTGTAAATTATAAAGGGAACGAAGGGCTAATGTCAAACCCTGATTCCAGGCATTACTGGAACCATGATGTATTTACTTATATCACTTCTATTTCAAATCCCGACAAATCGAAAGACACTTCTACTTTCAGACCCATTGATCTGAAAAGTGGCGACTCAGCCTTTTATTCCAGTGGTTTTATTATCCTTGAAGATGTAAAACAAAGAGAAGACTTGCCAGAGGATCTTTTTGGGAAAGACGGCAGTGTGCATGAGGCCCGGTTGAAAGTTCATTCCAAAACCGGTTCAGTATTTTCAATAACACCAAAGTTGGCTGTTGCAAAGGGCAATGTTATGTCAATACCAGATACACTTATTGCTGAAAGCCTTGTATTGCAGTTACAGGAAGTAAATCCTGATAACAGTATAAAGCTAGGCATTAAGGAATCAAATGCCGTTATGGATTACATTACTTTAAAGGCTTATAAGTTTCCATTCATTCGTTTGCTTTGGCTTGGAGTGGTGGTAACTGCCATTGGTATTCTTATGAGCATGGTCCGCCGGATACAGTTAAACCACAACAGAAAGTCTCCGTCATAATTTTGGCTTTTTCAAAACAGCGGCTTGTTTAGTTTTGATGTCCGGTTAAGAAATATCATGGCCATTTTCTAATTTTATGATCTCAATGTTGCAGTGCAAACCATATCTCTGCCTTATTTTTCTGGCTTTCATGTCGGCAGGAAGACTTTTTGGACAGGTTGAAGTGCCTACAACCGAAGATTCTACTGAGTATGCATTAAAACAAATGAAAGAGCAACGGAAAAAATGGGGGCCCAATGACACTATCACTGTTCCTGCCATTTTTTACCAAAACGAGATCGTTAATTATAAAGAACAAGAAATGGCATGGGTTTCTAACATGTCGCCATCTAAACTGGCAAAATTCATTGAAGAGTGGACAAGGCTTCGCAATGCCGTTTATGTTACATATCCCTATGCCCGTATTGCAGGAAGCACCATTAATGATATCAATAAGAATCTTACCAACGTAAATGGTAAGTCTGAAAGAAAAGCATATATCAAATCAAGGGAAAAAGACCTGAAAAAAGAATTCAGTGATCCGCTTTCCAACCTCTCAGTTTACCAGGGAAAAATATTGATGAAACTTATCAACCGGCAAACGGGCAATAATTGTTACGAGATCATTAAAGAATACAAAGGCGGACTTAATGCCCGGTTTTACCAAACGGTAGCCTGGTTTGTAGGCGGCAACCTGAAACAGGATTGGGATCTTGCAAAAAATTCTATGGATCGCCAGATAGAAAACATCGTAAAAGAAATTGACGGTGGGTGGTATGGTAACCCCTATCGTCGTTAATATATCTCCATTTCATTTTTTCCTTTATACTTTTGAATTAATAAATCATCAAAATGAAACTTGACATACTTGCCATAGGTGTACATCCCGACGATGTGGAATTAGGCTGTTCGGGTACATTGATCAACGAAATAAAAAATGGGAAGAAGGTTGGCATTGTAGACCTGACACAGGGCGAATTGGGTACAAGGGGAACAATTGATACAAGGTACCAGGAGGCAGCTAATGCAGCTATGATAATGGGTGTACATGTGAGGGAAAACCTGAAAATGAGAGACGGCTTTTTTGAGAATGATGAAGAGAATAAATTTAAACTAATTGCTGCAATTCGAAAATACAAGCCTGATATAGTTATAGGCAATGTATTGCATGACCGTCATCCGGATCATGGGAGAGCCGGAAAGATGATTGCAGATTGTTGCTTTTTAGCTGGTTTGTCTAAAATAGAAACAAAAGATGAGAATGGTAATGAACAGCAAAGATGGAGGCCATCATATGTGCTGCATTACATTCAGGACTGGTATCATGAACCGGACCTTTTGATCGATATCAGTGAGGTTTTTGAACAAAGAATGAAAGCTATAGAAGCTTACACTACACAGTTTAATAGTTCCGGCGATGATGAACCGCAAACCTATATTTCCACACCAGATTTTCTGGAAAGTGTGATTGCAAGAGCCAGAATGTTTGGAAAAAGAATTGGTGTGAAATATGCTGAAGGGTTTATCAGTGAGAAAAAGATAGGTATCAGAACATTAGATGCTTTAATTCAAAATGAAACGTAACACTTGTTAGTTTAATAGATATATTCATAAAAACAAAAAAGTTAAACAAACTCTATAGTTTTCCACATAAAAGGGCCATTAAATAGAAGATTAAATCTGCCAATTATAGTTTACCTTTACGCCTCTGTAAAGTAGTAATATGTCAAGTCCGAAATTTTCCAATGTCTCCCAATCATTTCATGCTGAACTGAAAAAAAGGATCAGCGATTATTTCAACCAGTCAGGTAAGTCATCAACGGGTAATTTTGCCCTTTACCTGAAAGCGATAATCCTCGTTGTAAGTTTCCTTTTTGTTTATACACATCTCGTATTCTTTACTCCAACCACATGGTTGGCTATTGTTGAATGTATTATTCTAGGTGGTCTTACAGCTGCTATCGGATTTAATATCATGCATGATGGTATGCATGGCAGCTTCAGCAAACATAAATGGGTGAATGAAATGGCTGGTCTTTCTTTGAATTTTTTAGGTGCCAATAATTTTATGTGGCGCAATAAACATAATATCATTCATCATACTTATACCAACATTGAAGGTATAGATGATGACATTGAGGCAAAACCACTACTCCGTCTTTGCGAAACTCAGAAGTATTATAAGATACATCGTTTTCAGCACTGGTATTTCTGGTTTGCTTACTCACTGCTTTATATCTGGTGGGTATTATTCACCGATTATAAAAAATATTTCTCAGGAAAGATCGGTCCTACTCCAATCAAAAAAATGAAGATCAGTGATCATATATCTTTCTGGGGTTTTAAATTATTACATGCATTTCTCTTTTTTGCAGTTCCAATTTATACACTTGGGTTTCCGACATTCATAATTGGCTTCCTCATCTATGCCATGTTCACCGGTTTTGTGTTGAGCATCGTTTTTCAATTAGCACACACAGTGGAGCATACGCATTTTCCACAAGCCAATGAAACTTCGGGCAAAATGGAAGATGAATGGGCTGTTCACCAGTTAAAGACCACTGCCAATTTTGCAACCAGAAACAAAATTATATCCTGGTTAGTTGGCGGACTTAATTTCCAGGTAGAACATCACCTGTTCCCAAGAATTTCCCATGTACACTATCCTGCCATCAGTAAGATCATTAAAAATGCCTGTAAGGAATTTGGTATCCCATATATTGAATATCCAAAAATGCGGATGGCAGTAGTATCACATGTATCACACCTAAAAAGTCTGAGCAGAAAATAAGAAATAAAAAAAATAATAATTGAGCTGCTTTATGCAGCTCTTTTTTTGAAGTTGACAATACCATGTTTTGGAGATTTTGCTATAAAACCAAAGCATTTTAATTTGCAAAGCCACTAAACCCGAGAAATGATTGATCTTAGTAATTATGATCCTAACAAAGTAAGTAACCCGGAGAACAATATTTTTGGATTACCCACAAATGAAGAAAATTCCCGCCTTGTAATTGTTCCTGTACCCTGGGAAGTAACTGTAAGTTATGGTGCCGGAACTGCCCGGGCTCCAGATGCAATCTTAAAAGCCAGTATGCAGGTAGACCTGTTTGACCCGGATATGCCTGAAGCCTGGAAACAGGGTTTCTATATGCGGCCAAGCGACAAGAAGCTCTTACTAAAAAGCGATTACCTGCGTAAGGAAGCAGAATTGTACATAGATTATATTTCAAGAGGTGAAGATGTAGCCGCAAACCAGTTCATGTGTAAAACACTGAAAGAAGTGAATGAAGGTGGTGAATTCATGAACAATTGGGTATATGAGCAGACGAAAGTTTTGATGGAGAAAAACAAGTTGGTTGGCTTATTGGGTGGCGATCATAGTGTTCCGCTTGGTTTTATGAAAGCCATAGCGGAGAAGCATGGAGAATTTGGTGTGATGCAAATCGATGCTCATTGTGATCTCAGAGTAGCTTATGAAGGATTCAACTATTCTCATGCCAGTATCATGTACAATGCACTTACGGAGATACCTGAATTGAAAAGACTCGTACAGGTTGGTATCAGAGATTTTGGAAGTGATGAATGGGAATATGTAAAAAACAGCAACTTTCGTGTGATCACTTATTTTGATAAGGAGATAAGAACACGGATGTTTGAAGGGCAAACCTGGAAATTTATTGCAGAAGAAATTGTAAACAAGTTGCCTGAAAAAGTCTTTATCAGCTTTGATATTGATGGCCTCGATAGAAAACTTTGTCCCTTTACCGGTACACCGGTTCCTGGTGGATTTGAATTAGACCAGGTTTTTTATCTTTTCAGCAAGTTATTGCAGAGTGGCAAAACGATTGTGGGTTTTGATCTGAATGAAGTAGGTATTGGCGGAGATACTGACTGGGATGCCAATGTTGGGGCAAGAGCTTTATATAAAATGTGTAACCTTTTAGTAGCAAGCAATAATTAAAATGACATCTTTTTGCTTAAACCTGAAAAATGAAAAGATTGGGTTGTATAACCGGTTAAGCAAGTTGATCATTTTTATCCTTCTTATTTTTTTTGGCTACATCGCTGTTTTTTCAGACTTAAGACATGTTAGAATAAAAAGTATTGGCTCCGTTATCCTTTTGGTAATTTGCTATGGCTTGCAATACTATTTCGGGAATACAAAGTATAGATTCGGGCATAGACCATTCTTCTTTGTTATAATAATTGGATGGATATCACTTGAACAATATTGGATGGCGGGAATTACGTTAGTATTTGATCTGTTTTCCATGATCACCACAAGAAAACTGAATGTTTATTTTACCAAAGACCACATTCAATATCCTTCTTTTCCTGTAAAACAAGTTAAATGGAGTGAACTCAACCAGGTCATTTTGAAAGACGGTTTGTTAACCATAGATTTTAAGTCAAACAGGCTTATACAGCAAATGATAGCAGATACAAAAACTGCTGAAGAAGAAAAAGAATTTAACGACTTTTGCAGGCAACAATTGAAAAGATGAGTCTACAACAATCTCCATACATTCTTTACTCTGATGGGAACGGGAATATATATGAAGATACTTCGCTTTATGTAACCGGTCGCACCGGCTGGGATGCAGTTGAAATACCTGAAACTGACTGGATCGAATTACCAACAGGAGGTTCTCTTTATGAATTACCGGGAAGAAAAGGAATTGGTATTGATGTTGAAACAGGTGAAATGAGAATATGTGAAAAGGGACTGGCAGTTGCAGCATTTGTTCCACCGGCTTACTCAGGTTTTTATATGTCAGCTTTTGAAACATCACCAGATGCACCAATACTTCCTCTGTTTTGTTACTCGGCAGCCGGCTGGCTTGACGGGAAGTTTTATGTACCTGCTGTCAGAATTGAACAAGATATCAGGCAGGATTGCGAAGGATATGATGCTGAAAAAGTAAAAGCAGGTGTAAAAGAATTACAAACGCATTATCCTCATAATCGACTTGTAAGTCATCTTACAAATAACTGTGCTTTGACATATCACTGTCCGGCAGCAAGAAATTTTGCATTAGGCAGGTGGGAATGCCCGATACCTGTCTCACCAGCATGTAATGCCAATTGTGTGGGTTGTATTTCCCTTCAACCAGATGAAGAAACAATCGTTTCCCCACAAGACAGGTTGGCATTTAAACCAACTGTTGAAGAGATCGTTGAATTTACAGTCCCACATCTTGAATCAGCCCCCTATCCTATTGTAAGTTTTGGGCAAGGCTGCGAAGGTGAACCTTTGCTTATGTGGGAAACTATGCGGGATGCAATAATTGAAATAAGAAAGCACACCAATAAGGGGAGTATAAATATCAACACAAATGGCTCCATGCCAAAAGCTGTGAAAGCATTATGTGAAGCCGGTCTTGATTCTATCAGGGTAAGCACAAACTCAGTAAGAAAAGAGATTTATACACCCTATTACCGCCCCAATAATTATCAATTTGAAGATATTGTTGAAAGCCTGAAGATCGTAAACAGTTATGGTGGCTGGACATCTATTAACTACTTTGTTTTTCCAGGTATGACCGATTCTGTTGCTGAATATGACGCATTGAGAAAATTCATAAAAGAAACAGGATTAAAAATGATACAATGGCGTAGCTTCAATATTGATCCTGACTGGTATTTGGGTAAGATCGGAGTAACAGATACAGGAGAATGTCTAGGAGTAAAACAACTACAGGAATTGATAAGAGAAGAATTTCCTGGATTAAAATATGGATATTTCAATCCACCTATTGAACGTATTCAGGGAAGGTTTGAGTTGGATTTTGCCCATCACTAATAACAGCAGTATTTAAATGAATGCTAAATTCTCACAAAACAAAGTTTGGGTTGGTGCATCATTAGCTGTATTAGCAACTTTGATATGGTCAGGTAATTTTATCATTGCAAGAACTGCAAAAAACGATATTCCTCCCGTTACCCTTGCTTTTTACAGATGGATCGCTGCAACATTGATACTTCTACCTTTTACCTGGAAACTATTTTTCAAAGAAATCACATTACTCAAGAAGCATTTCTGGTATTTTGTTTTAGCTGCAGTTTCCGGGGTTTCAATGTTTAACACTTTTGTATATATAGCCGGACACACAACCGAAGCTATAAACATGGCATTACTTGGTACCACTACATCCCCCATCATGTCAGTTATTCTGGCCGGGATATTTTTGAAAGAGCCGGTACCCGGCACAAGAGTTTTCGGCATGACGATCTGTATTGCAGGAATCATTCTTTTGTTAAGCAAAGGAAGTATAGATACTTTGCTGTCATTTTCTTTTACAAAAGGTGACTGGTGGATGCTTGCGGCAGCATTTACTTTTGCAGTTTATAACGTATGTGCCAAAAAGAAACCGGCGGCTATGCTTTCAAAAAACTTTCTGTTTACCGTATTTCTTATTGGAACAATTATTTTACTTCCATTTTATTTATATGAGTTAAAGGTCACGGGTGGTTTTGAAGTAAACACTTCAAACATTGGTGCCATACTTTACCTGGGTTTGGGAGCATCAGTAATTTGTTTTCTTTTATGGAATCAATCGATTGCATATTTAGGCGCTGGCAGGGCATCGCTGTTCGGCAACCTGATACCTGTATTCAGCAGCATCGAGGCCGTTATATTACTTAATGAAAATATTACTCTAATTCACTTTCTTAGTTTTATATTGGTAGTTGTTGGATTAATTATAGCCAATCTGCAAATGAAATCACTGATCCAGATTGTAAATAAAAAATAATTGACAAACTCAATTCCAAAAAGAATACTTCCGGTAATTGTACTTTCACAATTTGCAGGCACCTCATTATGGTTTGCCGGAAATGCGATCTTGCCAGAATTGAAACAGCACCTGCAACTTTCTCAATATGCTCTCAGCCATGTAACATCTGCTGTAATGCTTGGTTTCATAGCCGGAACTCTTGTTTTTGCTTTCTTTTCAATTGCTGACAGGTATTCTCCAGTCAGAATATTTTTCTTTTGTTCACTTCTTGGGGCATTAGCAAATTCATCTGTAGTATTTTTAGCAACTGATGCTGCATCACTTTTCAGTTTGAGATTTTTAACCGGTTTTTTTATAGCAGGCATCTATCCGGTTGGGATGAAGATAGCAGCGGATTGGTATGAGAAAGGACTAGGTAAGGCATTAGGCTTTTTATTGGGAGCATTAATCTTAGGAACAGCATTCCCGCATCTATTGAAGAACAGAGATTTTGAACTTCCCTGGAATTTTGTCCTCTATTTTACATCAATTTTTGCTTTGGCAGGTGGTATCCTTATGATTTTATTTGTAGGCGACGGGCCATATAGAAAAAAATCAGGGGGCTTCCAATTGAATGCAATTGGGAAAATATTTTCTTCTAAAAAATGGAGACAGGCTGCTTTTGGATACTTTGGACATATGTGGGAGTTATACTCTTTTTGGGGATTTCTTCCAGTAATAATGGCATTGTACGCTTCAAAAAATAATATTGACCTGAATATACCTTTGCTAAGCTTTCTGATAATTGGAACAGGAAGCATTAGTTCTGTTATTGGAGGTTATCTTTCTAAGTATTGGGGCAGTGCTAAAGTTGGCGCAACAGCATTATTCATTTCAGGGTTTTGTTGTTTTCTTTCACCGCTTATATATGACATTTCACTTCCCCTGTTCTTGTTGCTTCTTTTTGTTTGGGGTTTAACCGTCAGTCCTGATTCGCCACAGTTCTCAACCTTAGTAGCTCAATATGCACCCGCAGAATTGAGAGGTACTGCACTTACAATTTATAATTCCATTGGATTTGCAATTACAACAATCAGCTTACTTGTTATTGACAGATTATTTTACTCAAATAGTTTCCTCGCTAAAGAAAACACGATGATATTACTTGGGCTTGGAGCTTTATTTGGTTTACCGGGCCTTCTGAGACTAATAATACATAATTCAAAAAAAGAAGCTTTAAATTAATATTAGAGATATTCTTCAGTTAATGGTTTTACTTACTTTTTAACATTTCATATAATAGCATTTATGCAAGTTGCACGGCGTTTGCATCGTTACTGACAGGTGTGAACAACAATAGTTTGCCCTGCCAAACTCCAAAATGTAAATTTGTATGAATAACTATTACGCTATGTCTGCATCCATTGAAGCAAAAAACCGTACACAAGCTTCGTTTATCACGGCCGGTTTTGCTGCTTTTGCAATATTATTAATGATCCTGCTGAAATGGAAGATTCCGGAGTTTGTAAAAATTGTTTCGGAGCCAGCTATTGAAGTAGAATTAAATCTTCCTGAAGAACCAGAATTATTAGCTGATGGAGGTGGTGGTGGCGGAAATCCCGTACAAGCCGCAGGTCCTGCAGGTATTGCACCATACACTCCACCTGCACCGGGCGAGAAAGAAGATTCAAGAGATATAGAAGAAGATGATGACCTTACAAGTCCAACAGTGACTAAGCCGGTTATTTCAAAGCCAAATGCAAAGACAATAACTAATACATCAGTTGCTAAAACGGAACCTAAACCAGTGGTGGAAGTTCCTGCACCAAAGGTTCCAAAAGCTGTTTTAGGCAAAACAACAACCGGAACGGGCCGTGGCGGCGGAGCAGCTGAGGATTATGACAGAGCTGGTGGTTCTGGTACCGGAAGTGGTGTAGGCAACGGAAGCGGAACAGGGGGTGGTAGCGGATCAGGTAATGGTGGCGGAAATGGCTCGGGAATAGGAAGTGGCAGTGGACCAAAAATTACCAGGGGTGATAGAAAAATAGTTCGTCATTATTCATTTCAGGGCGACCTTGAAAAAGCAACCATTTATGCAAATGTTAGTGTTTCGCCTGAGGGAACCGGAAAGTTTATAAGTATTGCTAAAGGCTCATCGAGCAGTAACAACGCTTATAAAACTGCAATTATGCAATACCTGCAAAATATCAGGTTTGACAAATCTGATCATGAGTCAATGGTGACTGTGCAATTTAATTTCGAAGTAAACTAGCAAAATCCAATTTTAGATACTAAAGGGATGTTACTTGTAAATCCAGTAACATCCCTTTCTTATTTTTGTCTTTTATGAATTACCAGGAAACAATTGATTTTCTATTTGGCCGATTGCCCATGTTCAGCAGGATAGGTGCAGCAGCATATAAAGCCGATCTTAGCAATACCATCCGCATATGTGATTCATTAGGTAACCCACAACATAAGTTTAAAGCAGTTCATATTGCAGGTACAAATGGGAAAGGCTCTGTTAGTCATATGCTGGCTGCCATTTTCCAAACAGCTGGATATAAAACAGGTTTATACACTTCACCTCATTTAAAAGATTTCAGGGAAAGAATAAAAGTGAACGGAGAAATGGTTAGCGAAGAATTTGTTATTGACTTTACCAAAAAAACTATCCCACTCATCAATCAAATAGAACCAAGCTTTTTTGAAATAACTGTAGCAATGGCTTTTGATTATTTTGCAAAAGAAAATGTTGACATCGCTATTATTGAAACCGGACTAGGTGGAAGGCTTGATAGTACCAATATCATTACACCTGAACTTTCTGTAATTACTAATATTGGAATGGATCATATGCAATTCCTGGGAAATACGTTGGAAAAAATTGCATATGAAAAAGCTGGTATCATTAAACCAGGTGTTCCCGTTGTTGTTGGAGAAACAGTTACAGAAACAAAGCCTGTATTTGAAAACATTGCAGCAGAAAAGAAATCTGAAATATTTTTTGCGCCTGATCGATTTCATGTTACTACGACAGATTGGGAAGAAAAAATTCTTTCAATATCGGTCAGTGATTCTGAAAAAAATGAGATCACAACTTATAAACTTGATCTCCCCGGAATTTACCAACAAAAAAACCTGCTTACTGTTTTAGAATCTACCAGGCAACTCCTAAGCCTTGGGTGGAAAATTGAACCGGAACATTTGCAACAAGCTTTGCAAAATGTAAAAAAACTAACCGGCTTATTTGGCCGCTGGGAAATATTACATACAAATCCATTACTTGTGCTTGATGTGGCTCACAATACTGAAGGTATAAAACAGGTATTAGAACAAATAAAAGTGACACAACATGATAAGCTTCATATAATACTTGGAATGGTAAAAGATAAAGACATAGACGAGGTTTTGAAACTACTCCCCAAAAATGCGACTTATTATTTTACAAAGGCTGAAATACCGAGATCATTACCTGAAGAAGAACTGGCTACCAAAGCAGAACAATACAATTTGAAGGGTAAACCATTTATGAATGCGAATGCTGCTTTATATAGTGCTTCTCACAAAGCAACAAAAAAAGATATGATAATTGTTTGTGGAAGTGTATTTCTTGTTGGTGAGGTCAGCCTGAAGAGTGTAAAAGAAATATGGAAAAAAGATGGCTTTGCTTCTTTTTCATGGGATTTTATGGAAATGCTCAACTTTGCGGATTGATAAATAAAATTTTTAACCTTGTTTAAAAATTTAGCTCATTCAATTCCAGCAACGCATATAAAATACAACTGACATGCATTGCCTGCACAATTTTATTATCTCTAAGTAATTGCTTCAGCTCATCAAACGTTAACAGTACAATCTCTATTTCCTCATTTTCATCCAATTGCTGTTCAGCAATTTTTTTTCCGCCTTTTGCTAAAAACATATGGAGTAAGTTACTGTTGGTTGACGGATTTGGAGAAATCCTGCCGAGGTATTTATATTCAGAAAAAGTATAACCGGTTTCTTCAAGTAACTCTCTGGCGATAGCCTCTTTATTATCTGCATCTGAATCATCAACACAACCTCCGGGAATCTCAATACAGGTTTCTCCCAATGCATGTCTGTATTGACGAATCATGATTATTTTACCATCTTCTGTAACCGGAACAGCTCCTACCCATGTAGGAAAATCATAAACATAGTAAGGAGATACAATTTTACCTTCAGGTGTCTCACAAACCTCCCTTCTTACCTTAAACCATCGGTCATTAAAAAGATATTCTGAAGAAAGAGTTTTCCATTTCATGAAATAGTTCTTTGTTTTACCAACCCATTCTTTCCCTTAATGAAGTGATATGCGCAACATGATGTTTGCCATGCCATGAATACATTCCCAGCAGGTACCATAGCCGCATTGTTTTTTTATGCTCGGGATGAAAGACGGTTCGGTTGTTCCATTCATCATCTGTTATATACTTCAAAGCTTCATGCCAACGAAGATGTAAACCATGTAATAATGTTACCGAGATATTCACAGGCAGTTTATGTACATCATGTAATTCAGCCCATAACTTTTCATCATAAGGCTTAATGGTCGGGTTATCCTCAGTTAACCCCAGTTTAAACCTGATATAAGCATTCATGTGGCTATCTGCAACATGATGCACCAGCTGGTGAACAGTCCATCCTCCTTCCCTGTATGGTGTGTGCAGTTGTGCTTCATCAAGATTCAATAAAGCATTCTCTAATTGCAAAGGCAAAAATTTTATATCGGCAAGCCACTCTATCTTTTGCTCAATAGAGAATGGTTTTTGAACATATTCTCCTATCGGATAACGAAGATCAGTTGCAACTGTTATCATATTGAGTGATTTTATTTTACAATATCCAATAATTCTACCTCGAACATCAATGTGGCTCCACCGGGAATATCGCTACCGGCACCTCTGTCACCATATGCTAATTCAGATGGAATCCATAAACGCCAGTGACTACCCACTTTCATCATTGGCAATGCGATTTGCCAGCCTTTTATCAAAGCCCTTAATGGTGCAGAAAAAGGCTGTCCCCTTTTAAATGAATTGTCAAACTCTTTTCCGTTTAATAACTCACCTTTATAATGTGCTTTGACTGTATCATTAACATCTGGTAATTCTCCGGCACCTTCTTTTAAAACCATGTATTGAATGCCAACTGGCAACTCAACAACACCTTCTACTGCCTTATTAGACTGAAGGAATTCTATACCTGCTTTTTTCTGTGCTTCAATTTTGTCCGACATAAATTGTTTTAGTTTGTTTTGTATACTCATAGTTTTATCCTTCTCTTAATGAATGTCCTGTTAATCCGATAAAAACATCCTCGAGGTTGGCTAATTTCACTTGCTTCTTTTTATCGAAACCGGTGGCCAGCAAATCATCAATGAGTTTATCAGGTGTATCCAGTGCAATGATTTCTCCATTATCAATGATAGCTACCCGGTCACATAAATATTCTGCCTCATCCATGTAGTGTGTAGTTATGATCACAGTTGTTCCTCTCTCCCTGATTTTTTTCACCAATTCCCAAAGATTTCTTCTTGCCTGGGGATCCAGGCCTGTTGTTGGCTCATCCAGGAAGATTACCCTCGGCTCATTTATTAATGTTGTTGCAACAGAAAAACGTTGTTTCTGCCCCCCACTCAGTTCCTTTACTTTTGCCTTGGCCTTATCCCTCAGATTTACCATTTCCAGTAATTCCATCGGATCAACACTTTTATTATATAAGCCGCAGAACAAATCAATTAATTGAACAAGATTCAATCCCGGATAGTAGCCACTTGTCTGCAATTGCACTCCGATTATCTTTTTTATTTCCCCAGGTGATCTGTCAAGATTGAAACCATCTACTATTACTTCGCCACTCGTTTTCTCCCTTAATGTTTCTATAATTTCCAGTGTCGTTGATTTCCCGGCACCATTCGGTCCAAGCAACCCGAATATCTCTCCTTCCTGCACAGTAAAAGATATTCCTTTCACAGCTTTGAAGCTGCCATAATTCTTAACCAGATCTTTTACGCTAATGATCGTATTTTTCATTTCAAATTAAATTAGTCAAGATAAGTTTCCAGTTCTTCCATCATTAATTTGCTTCCGATAAACATTGGCGTACGCTGATGTAGCTTTTCAGGTATCACATCCAGTATCCTTATTTTTCCATCAGTGGCTTTTCCTCCTGCTACAGCCATTATAAATGCAAATGGATTGCATTCATATAAAAGCCTAAGCTTGCCTTCCGGTTTATCAGTTGTGCCGGGATACATAAAAATACCTCCCTTTATTAAGTTCCGATGTACATCTGAAACCATACTTCCAATATAACGTTGTGTATATGGTCCGCCGGTTGCTTTATCTTTTTTCTGGCAGGCAGTGATATATTTTTTAACACCTTCATCATACTTAAAGAAGTTGCCGTGATTAACAGAGTAAATCTTACCAGAATCAGGACACTTAATATCAGGATGGCTCAATGCCCATTCTCCTATCGAAGGATCTAAAGTGAATCCATTCACTCCTCTGCGAGTGGCATAAACAAGCATAGTGGATGAACCATACACAATATAACCTGCAGCCACCTGCTGATTACCCGGTTGTAAAAAATCTTCTTTCTTAACAACCGTTCCAATCGGCGTTACTCTTTTATAAATTGAAAATATAGTACCGATTGAAACATTCACATCAATATTGGCACTTCCATCCAATGGATCATACAGACAAACGTATTTTGAATTAACACTCTTGGCATCATCAAAAGCGACAAAATCATCCAGCTCCTCGCTGGCAATACCTGCACAACTGATGCCATGCTGCAGCACACCAGTAAACTGGTCATTTGCATATACATCCAGTTTTTTTACTTCTTCACCCTGCACATTAACTGTTCCATAATCACCAAGAATATCCACCAGGCCTGCCTTGTTCACTTCCACATTCACCCTTTTTGCAGCAAGTCCTATGTTCCGCAACAGGTTTGACAATTCACCGGTAGCATGTGGGAAATCCCTTAACTGTTGTATTGTAAATTCATCCAGTGTCTGTACTTTTCGGTTGATATTCATATTGCGGCTTTGTTGGAACAAAAATAAGGGTTTGAAAACAGTTCAATATCCACATTTAACCCAGCTAGCAAGTTAACAATTATGATGCTTGAAAAGAGAACATTTTGCGACATTTGCTGGTTATAGCAAATCGATAATATTTCCAACAGTTATTATGAAAGTTTTCAAATTTGGCGGGGCATCAGTAAGCAGTATTGAAAGGATTTTGAGCATGGGCCATATCATGAAGCATTGGGAAAATGAAAAGATCATTGTCGTTGTTTCTGCAATGGGGAAAACCACCAATGCACTGGAAAAAGTTACTGAAGCTTTTTTTGCAGGGAAAAAAGATGAGGCACTTAAATTATTTGATCAGATCAGGCAACAGCATCTTTCTACAGCGAAATACGTATTGGTTACACATTACCTTTCCTGTGAAAAGAAACTGAAAGATTTTTTTACAGAAGTAGAGTGGTTACTGCATGATAAACCGGTAAGAGAGTATGATTACTACTACGACCAGATTGTATGTTCCGGCGAACTATTCTCAACTACTATCATCAGTGCTTATTTAAACGAAATTGGTATCACCAATAAATGGATGGACGTACGGGATATTCTCCGCACCGATGATGATTTTCGGGATGCTGTGATAGATTGGGAATACTCCAAACAGAAAGTAATAGAACTCGTTTTATCAGAATTAGAAAGTTGTAAGATTGTATTGACTCAGGGATTTATCGGTGCCACCGATGAAAATGAAAGTACCACACTTGGCAGAGAGGGTAGTGATTATACTGCGGCTGTTTTTGCCAATATGCTAGATGCCGAGAATGTGACTATTTGGAAAGATGTGGAGAGTGTGATGAACAGCGACCCTAAACAATTTGATGATGCTATACCCATCGCTGAATTGAATTATAAAGAAACGGTGGAGATGGCATATTATGGTGCACAGGTCATTCATCCTAAGACCATCAAACCATTGCAGAATAAAAACATTCCGCTTTATGTAAAATGTTTTTTAGACCCTAAGCTTCCGGGAACTGTTATACATAACAATCCTGTTAAAAATCTGCCGCCCATAATTGTATTGAAAGAAAAACAGGTAATGCTAAAAATCACCACCAAGGATTTCTCATTTGTGGGAGATCATGAAGTTGGTCACTTGTATCGTTTGTTTGAAGCATTGCACCTAAAACCTAACCTTACACAAATCGGGTCAATCAGTTTTACCTGTGTGCTTGACTATTGGCCTGAAAAAATTGAAAAACTGGCATTACAGGCATCCGAGTTTGTAAATGTGGAAGTAACAAAAGATCTTTCTTTATTGACTATCCGGCATTACACACAAGAAGTTTTTGATAAACTAACAAAAGAAAAATCAATCCTGTTGCGTCAGCAAACACCGGAAACTATTCAGTTACTATTAAAGTGATTATTTCTCTGGTATTTCGATGGTAATACTTTGCACCATTTTCTTGGCAACTGGCTTATCGTGCAGGATGGCAGGTTTCCAGGTACCCATTTTTTCCATACGGGAGATCAGTTCATCATCAAAATCTTCGCCTTCCTTTATACTTTTTAAAACTTTAAAGTTTACAGGTACTCCATCTTTATCAACAATAAACTCAACCTGTACATAGGCCTTTTTGATTCCTTTAGGAAGGAATGCTACCATTTCTTTACCTAATTCTTCCAGGTAATCTGTATATGCTTTATTTCCTCCTGGAAAAACAGGCCACTGATGAACCGCATTTGCCAACTCGCCAATATTCCTGGTGATATGAGGAACAGGTGTTCTCTTTACAGGCTTCGCTTCAATAACTTCTTTTGCCTTTCGGGGGGGCACATCATTGACAATGTACTCTCCTTTCTCACTTATCATCACCACAGGAATTTGTTTATACTTTTCAAAATAATCGAAAGCATCTTCCATTCTGTCAGCAAATTTCTTAAGCCGCTGATCATCCTTTGTTAATGTTTCCAGGTATTTAATACTTTTATCCTTGTCAAATCGTATCGGAAAAATATGAACCGGGATAAAATCCTGTCCCTGGCTCTTACTAAATGCTGCCAACACATACAACTCATCTATCTGTTGATCAGTGATGGGGATACAGCCAACCGTAACACAACTTCCATGAATATAAATGGCACTTCCGGGACGTAAAGAATCGCTTAAAATCCGGTCAGAAGCATTCGGATAATTTAAACCTAGCGATAAGTAGTAATTACTTTTAGGATTAAACTCATTGATGTAATAAAAACCTTCTGGCACCTGGTAATCACCTTCCATCCTTTTCGGGCCAAGGGTTCCGGCCAAAGCACATACTTTATATGTTTTAAATAATTGGAACTTTTCCTTCAGGTCATTCTTAACCCAAACCTCCAGTTGACTATCATATTTGAAGGAGCGGATATACATATATTTAGCCGGCCACTCCAGTTTCTTGGCTTCAAATTGTTTTTGAAGGGTGTCTTGCTTTTTCAGTAAAGCCTCTGATGGCCGGGGGAAATTTTTCTGGTAATCTATAAAAGAATAAGAATTGGCTCCCCCTTTTGATGAAGGCTGAGCTACAACAAATAATGGGAATATTACGCCAAATAATAAAATAACCAGGTTCTTCATAATTACTCCTAAATAATAACGACCGGTAAAGGATTAATGTATCATTTCCTTATTAATCTATTTATAAAGGTAGCTAAAATGGAAGAAGCAAAACAGGCCAAAACCAGGTTATTAACATTTCTTAAAAGATGTTTACAAATTTCCACGGGCATCCTGTTCTCTCTCAAGGGCTTCAAATAATGCTTTGAAATTTCCTTTGCCAAAACTTTGAGCTCCTTTTCGCTGTATTATCTCAAAAAATAACGTTGGCCTGTCTTCTAATGGCTTACTGAAAATTTGTAATAGATAACCTTCATCATCCCTGTCAATAAGAATACCGAGTCTTTGTAAAGGCTCAATGTCTTCATCAATTTTACCAACTCGATCAAGCACAGTTTCATAATAACTGGCAGGAATATTCAAAAACTCAATCCCTCTTTTTTGTAATTCAGTTACTGTAGCTACAATATCATTGGTAGCGATGGCCACATGCTGCACTCCTTCCCCGTTATAAAAATCAAGATATTCTTCCACCTGGCTTTTTTTCTTTCCTTCAGCAGGCTCATTTATTGGAAATTTTACATAACCGTTTCCATTGCTCATTACTTTACTCATTAATGCTGAATATTCAGTTGAGATATCCTTATCATCAAAGCTTAAAATATTACGGAAGCCCATCACATCTTCATAAAACTTCACCCATGGATTCATCTGGTTCCAGCCTACATTACCTACACAATGATCGACATAAAGCAGCCCGGTAGGTGCAGGATTGTAATTTGATTTCCATTCTTTGAAACCTGGCATAAATACACCATTGTAGTTTTTTCTTTCT
>CAYVSH010000005.1:0-23027 GCA_964453625.1 uncultured Chitinophaga sp. | reverse complement strand
ATGTGTACAGTATCTCCATAGGTATGGATACCACTTAGCACTACTTCACCTGCATCGTCTTTTAAAACTTCGGGTTGCAAATATGCTTTACCACCTCTTTTAGTGGTTTCTTCAAAAGCACTGCGGGCATCATCCACTTTAAGGGCAATCACTTTTACACCATCCCCGTGTTTGTATATATGATCTGCAATCGGGTTATTGGTTCTTAATGGAGTAGTTAATACAAATGTTAGCTTATTCTGACGGATCACATAACTCACTTTATCCATCATACCGGTTTCCGGTCCGGCATAGGCCAGGGATTGAAAACCAAAAGCTGTTTTATAAAAATGAGCGGCTTGTTTGGCATTGCCCACGTAAAATTCAACATAATCCGTACCATGCAGAGGAAGAAAATCTGTTTCTGTTGTTTGTTTATTATTAGAAACTGTAGAAGTATTCATGATTTTGAAATTAAAGATGAAAACAATAATTGAACTGCAGAAAGCGAAATTTATTCAAAATCAGAGACTATCCATTGCCAAAGCCTCCATCAGCAAATTGAAATTCTGACGACTGTCGGCAAAATACTTATGAGGATAGTCTGGAATCATAATACAAAACTAACCAAAAAACTACTCTGTAATCCTTAAAGTTCAGAGATTATCTTTGCCCTCATGCGAAAAATAGGAATACTCGGTGGTGGCCAGCTTGGCCGCATGTTATTACAAGCAGCAGCCAATTATCCAGTAGAAACGTATGTATTAGAAAATGATGATGAGTGTCCTGCTGCACATCTTTGCCATCATTTTACAAAAGGGGATATAAAAGATTTTGATGTTGTTTATAACTTTGGAAGAGGATTAGATGCCATCACTATCGAAATTGAAAATGTAAACGTTGAAGCATTAGAAAGACTGGAATCAGAAGGTGTAAAGGTTTTTCCAAAACCATATGTATTAAAAACGATAAAGAACAAGATATTACAGAAACAATTTTATCAGCAGCACCAGATACCAAGCCCTGAATTCGTCATCACTAATACAATTGCAGAACTTCACCAACAGGAAAAATTTTTACCCGCCGTGCATAAAATTGGCGAAGGCGGTTATGATGGGAAAGGTGTTCAACTCCTGAAAACAAAAGAGGATATAGTAAAAGGGTTTGATGCACCGTCTGTTCTGGAAAAAATGTTTCCTATCCACAAAGAAATTGCACAGATGGTGGCAATTAATGAAAAAGGGGAAACTGCGCTATATCCGCCGGTAGAAATGTTGTTTGACCCATACCTGAATTTACTGGATTACCAACTTTGCCCTGCTGAACTGGATGAAAGAACATTGTGGAAAGTAGAAGCTATTGCAATTTCAGTGGTGCGCAACTTGAAATCTCCCGGCATATTCGCTATTGAAATGTTTGTGGATAAGGCTGGTAATGTATTGGTAAATGAAACTGCGCCTAGAGTTCATAATAGCGGTCATCATACTATCGAAGCTCATTACTGTTCGCAGTTTGATATGCTTTGGCGTATCATGCTTGATTATCCATTGGGAAATACAGATGCCATTCTTCCATCCATAATGGTCAATATTATCGGGGCAGAAGGTTTTTCCGGTGAAGCTAAATATGAAGGTTTGGAAGATGTTTTAAAGATCCAAAACGCCTTCGTTCACTTGTATGGTAAAAAGCAGACAAAGCCGGGGAGAAAAATGGGTCATGTAACAATTCTGAGTAATGAAAAACCGGAGCTTATCCATCAATCAAACAAAGTGAAAAAAACTTTGTTTGTAAAATCCTGAAAACCATTTATCCAAGTATAACACCGTTGATAACTAGTCTGTATTTAAGCGAAATGATTCCAGATTTTTAGCGTCTAAACATCGACCTTATCGGTATCTTTAGCATTCTATTTTTTTACCATTGCTCCAATCATTTATGAGGATATTTATAGTTAGTTTTTCAATAATATCACTTTTTCTTACGTCTTGTGGCGGAAAAAATAAAAAGGACGCCTCGAAAATGCCTGCAGGCGGCCAGCAAAATGCACCTCCCATGCGGGTTGATGTTTATGTTGCAAAGCCACAACTATTTCAGGAAAAAATTGAAGTACCCGGAACTATTGTTGCCAATGAGGTGGCAGAAATTCACCCTGAAGTTTCCGGCAGAATTGTGCAGTTAAATATAGCAGAAGGAAAATATGTCGGTAAGGGTACTGTACTTGCGAAATTGTACGATGGTGACTTAAGGGCTCAGCTTAACAAATTACAGATCCAATTAGCATTAGCCGAAAAAACAGAAGAACGTCAGGCACAATTGCTGAAAATTCAAGGAATCAGTCAGCAGGATTACGATATAAGTCTATTGCAAGTGAACAGCCTGAAAGCTGATATCGGGATATTACAAACAAGTATTTCCAAAACGGTTGTAAGAGCACCATTCAGTGGAAAGTTGGGCTTAAAGAATATAAGCCCAGGTGCATATGTTTCTCCAGCCACGGTTATAGCAGTCATCAACCAAACGGATGTGCTGAAATTAGATTTTACAATTCCTGAAAAATATATTGACAAGGTTAAAATTGGCCAGTTGGTGACTTTCACTTTCGAAGGTTCTAAAAAAGAATTGGGCGCAAAAGTTATTGCCACTGAATCGAACGTTACTGAAAATACAAGAAGCCTGACAGTAAGGGCATCAGTGATTGGACAAGACAATGGATTATTACCAGGATCATTTGCCAAAGTGCAAGTCAGTTTTGACCCAGATCCTGAAGCTTTATTGATACCAACTCAGGCAGTATTGCCACAAGCTAGGGGTAAGAAAGTTATTCTGTATAAAAGTGGTACAGCCATTTTTGCAGATGTAACAACAGGTATTAGGGACTCATCAATGGTGCAAATAACTGATGGATTAAAAGCTGGTGATACTGTTGTAGTTACCGGTTTATTAAGTGTGAGACCGGAAGCAAAAATTCAAATCGGGAAAATAGTTAATAGTCAATAGTGTATAGCTAATGATTTTATATGGTTTCATTTACCATTAGCTATTCACAACAGTAATCAATATGAACATATCAGAGTTAAGTTTAAGAAGACCAGTACTCGCCATTGTGATGAATATACTCATCATTGTTTTCGGACTTATTGGATTCACATTTCTTGGTATCAGAGATTATCCGGCAATCGATCCTCCTAATATCAGTGTCCGCACTTCTTATCCCGGAGCTAATGCAGATATTATTGAAACGCAAATAACAGAACCACTCGAAAAAGCTATCAATGGTATTGCAGGTATAAAAAACATAACATCTAGCAGCAGTAATGGAAGCAGCAATATAAATGTGGAGTTCAATCTTGGTATTGACCTGGAAACAGCCGCCAATGATGTAAGAGATAAAGTTTCGCAGGCCATCCGCTCATTACCTTCTGACCTTGATGCACCTCCTGTAGTTTCAAAATCAGATGCCAGTTCAGATGCTATCTTATCCATGACGGTGCAAAGCAATACAAGGAATCAGTTACAGATGACCGAGTATGCCAATAATGTATTGGTAGAAAGATTGCAAACTATTCCTGGAGTAAGCGGCATACAGATTTGGGGAGAAAAAAGATATGCAATGCGCATCTGGATAGATCCGGCCAAACTGATCTCCTATGGCATTACATCGAATGATGTTCAGGCTGCATTGCTCAGAGAAAATGTTGAATTGCCTTCAGGAAAGATATCGGGCAATAATACTGAACTGACGGTCCGAACTTTTGGGAGACTAAATACAGAGGAAGAATTCAATAACCTGATTATAAAAAATGTGAACGGCGCCGATATAAAACTAAAAAATATCGGTGAAGCAGTACTTGGTCCGGAAAACGAAGAAACTGTTTTAAAAGGTGATGGTATCCCGATGATTGCATTGGCTGTAGTTCCTCAACCGGGTTCAAACTACGTAGCAATTTCAGATGAGTTCTATAAACGGCTTGAAGAGATTAAAAAAGAAATGCCGGATGACGTGAAAGTTAATGTTGCATTGGATCAAACAAAATTTATTAAAAGGTCAATTCTTGAAGTAGAAGAAACCCTGATGATAGCTTTTCTGCTTGTTGTAATTATCATTTACCTGTTCTTCCGGGAGTGGATCATCGCAATCCGTCCGTTAATTGATATTCCTGTCTCCCTTATCGGTGCATTTTTTATTATGTACCTGATGGGCTTTACCATCAATGTCCTTTCGCTACTGGCTATTGTTCTTGCAACAGGTTTAGTTGTTGATGATGGCATTGTAGTAACAGAGAATATCTACAAGAAGATGGAAAAAGGTATGAATAAATGGCAGGCTGCTTTAGAAGGTTCGAAAGAAATTTACTTTGCTGTTATTGCCACATCTATAACATTAGCAGTGGTCTTTCTTCCCATCGTTTTCATGCAGGGCTTTGTAGGCAGGCTGTTCCGGGAATTTGGCATTGTGGTAGCTGGTGCTGTTCTTATTTCTGCATTTGTATCACTAACCTTAACGCCTGTACTCAATGTAAAGCTGAGTAAAAAAAATCCGCATAAACATTCCTGGTTCTATAATAAGACTGAACCTTTCTTCCGCTGGCTTGAAAACAGTTACCAGGCATTGTTAAAAAGATTCATGGGTGTAAGAAAAATAGCCTGGATACTGGTAGGGGTTTGTGTTGCAGCTATATTCTTTGTAGGAAGAACATTAAAATCCGAATTAGCACCGATGGAAGACCGGAGCCAGTTCCGCTTACAGTTATCAGCACCAGAAGGCACTTCGTTTGATGCGATGGATAAGTTTGTAACCCGGTTATCAGATTTCATGATAGACTCAGTTCCTGAAAAACAACTGGTGCTTAGTGTTACTTCGCCTGGCTTTACCGGTTCAGGAAATGCCAATACAGGTTTTGTACGTGTAACATTAGTTCCCCCAACTGAAAGAAGCCGTTCACAAAAAGAAATTGTAGAAATGGTGAACAGAAATCTTCCAAGATTTAATGAGGGAAGGGCATTCGCCATTGAAGAACAAACTATATCAGTTAATCGCCGTGGCGGTCAACCGGTTTCCTTTGTTGTACAAAACAATAATTTTTCAAAATTAACAGCCATTATCCCTAAGATTTTAGAAGAAACAAGGCAAAGTGATGTTTTGCTAAATGCAGATGTTGACCTGAAGTTCAATAAGCCTGAATTAAAAGTAGAAATTGACCGGTTAAAAGCAGCAGAGCTTGGAGTAAGCGTAAACGACATTTCGCAAACATTACAATTGGCATATAGTAACCGCCGTCTTGGTTATTTTACAAAAGATGGAAAGCAATACCAGGTAATGGGACAGGTGGCGAGAAATGACCGGGATGAGCCTAATGACCTTAAAACTTTGTTTGTACGCAATAACAGGAATGAACTGATCAGTCTTGATAACCTCGTTTCAATTAGTGAATCCAACACCCCACCTACTATTTATCATTTTAACCGTTATAAATCATTTACCGTTTCAGCAGGTTTGCAACCGGGTAAAACAATCGGAGATGGAATTGAGGAAATGCAAAGGATTGCAGACAAATTACTAGATGATACATTTGCTACTTCCCTTTCTGGCTCTTCAAGAGATTTCCAGGAAAGCAGTAGTAATATTCTTTTTGCATTACTGCTTGCATTATTACTAATATACCTCATCCTTGCTGCACAGTTTGAGAGCTTTGTTGACCCTTTTATTATAATGTTCACAGTTCCACTTGCATTTGCAGGAGCAGTGTTATCCCTTTATTTGTTTGGACAAACCTTGAATATATTTTCACAAATAGGCATGATCATGCTAATTGGTCTTGTAACTAAGAATGGGATCCTTATTGTTGAATTTGCCAACCAAAGCCAGGAAAAAGGAATGAAAAAAACTGAAGCTGTGATCTATGCAGCTACACAACGATTACGTCCTATCTTGATGACAAGCCTTGCAATGTCCCTTGGTGCATTACCCCTTGCCCTATCATTGGGAGCATCCTCAACAAGCCGAATGCCTTTAGGTATCGTTATAGTTGGTGGAATCATGTTCTCATTAATTCTTACTTTACTGGTTATTCCTGCGATGTACTCTTTCTTTTCTACTAAAAAGAAAAAAAGTGAATTAGATAAATATGTAAATGTCTCAAATTTATCACAGCCATCCGTTACTGAACAGATATAAATCAGCTAGCTTGTTATGAAAAAAACTGTTTTACCATTTATTCTTCTGCTAACATTATCTTCTTCAGCTCAAAAGTTACTGACTTTAGAAGAAGCTATAGCAACTGCCCTTCAGAATAATTATGCAATTCAGTTATCAAAAAATGATTCTGCAGTTGCAGCCCTTGATTACTCATATAGAAATGCTGCATTCATTCCAAGAATTAATGCTACGTTAGGGGGTAACTATAATAATAATAATCAAAGACAACGTTTTGTTGATGGCACAGAAAGGAAATTAAACGACATCACTTCAAATTCATATAATGCAGGCGTACAATTGAACTGGATTGTATTTGATGGTTTAAAAATGTTTGTAACAAGGAATAAACTGGAAGAATTTATAAAGCTGGGTTCCCTTGGTATAAAGCAGCAGGTTGTTAATACCATTGCTGAAGTAATTAATAATTACTATGCTATTGTCAGGCAAAAACAACAGTTAAAAGCATTGGATGAACAAATACAATTAAGTACAGAAAGGGTAAAATTATCACAATATAAACTCGACATCGGAGTGGGTGCTAAACCTGATGTACTTCAAAGTAAGGTAGATCTGAATGCCCAGAAAGCTGCTTACCTCAGCCAGGAAACCTTAATGGTACAAATAAGAGAACAATTAAACCAATTAATGAACATTGAAGCTGAAAGCAACTATGTTGTAACAGACAGTATTCTTATTAACATGAATGTGTCATATGGTGAAATACAACAAAATCTTGAGAAGAATAACCCGTCATTGTTAATTACACAAAAAAATATTGATATTGCCAAACTTGAATTAAAAGAAAGAAAAGCAGAACGGTTTCCGGTAGTTTCACTTAATTCAGGTTACTCATTTAATCGAGTTAATAATACAGCCACTGTTAATCCTTTCCAGCCTTTATTTAGCAGAAATTTTGGCCGGAACATTGGCTTTACAGTTGCAGTGCCAATTTTGAATAATCTAAATACAAAAAGGCTGATTAATCAGGCAAATATGAATATACAATATCAACAAACGTTCTATCAAAACCAAAAATCTTTATTGAGTCTTAGTGTTATAAATGCATATAAAGATTATGAATTTCAAAAAAGAATATTGGCCCTCGAAGAAGAAAACATTGGCCTGGCAAAAGAAAATGTAGCCATTGTTTTTCAGGTTTATAAATTAAATTCTACCACATTAATTCAATTAAAAGAAGCTCAGCAAAGCCTGCAGGATGCACAAACCAGGCTTATTAATGCCAGGTACAATACAAAACTTGCAGAAACAGAATTGCTAAGGCTCAAAGGAGAAATTATTAAATAGTACTTTTGAAAAAAAATGATATGAATCCTCTGGTAGGAATAATAATGGGAAGCGATAGTGATTTATCTGTCATGCAATCTGCTTCAGAAATATTAAAACAATTCGATATCCCTCATGAAGTAACAGTTGTGTCTGCTCATCGTACACCACACCGAATGATCGAATATGCACAAACGGCAAAGTCGAGAGGTTTGAAAGTTATAATTGCCGGTGCCGGTGGTGCTGCACATTTACCGGGCATGATTGCTTCAGTCACTACTTTGCCTGTAATTGGTGTTCCTGTAAAATCTTCGAACTCTATTGATGGCTGGGATTCTGTTTTATCTATTCTGCAAATGCCGAATGGTGTTCCCGTTGCAACCGTAGCACTCAATGCTTCTAAAAATGCAGGCATTCTTGCCGCGGAAATCTTAGCAACGGGTGATGAAACTATTTCTCAAAAACTATCCGACTACAAAAACTCTCTCAATACTGAAGTAATCGAAAAAGTAGAGAAGATGAAGAAAGCCGGCTGGGAGAATAAGTTTGACTAACCAACTTATTGAACCACATAGAATCATAGGCACATAGTTTTACACATAGCAGATGAGGATAACAAAAAAATATCTGAACGAACTATCCTATAAAGTTATAGGTTGTGCAATTGAGGTTCATAAACACCTCGGTCCGGGGCTGCTGGAAAGTGTATATGAAAAATGTTTTCTGAAAGAACTGTCTGGATGAATAAAATATCTAATGTGCTTGCCTATGTATCTATCTGCCTATGTGGTTCAAATAATTCGAATCCTTTTTATTGTTTGGACATTACTGAGTATTTCTTCCTGTGGCAATAAGCATTTACTGGAAGAAGTTAAATCAATTCCCTCCTATCCTTCTGCTTCGGGAATTGAGTTTTTGGAAAACAAAATTTATTTAATTGGTGATGATGCTAAGAACATTATGATGCTGGACAGCAGTTACAATTCCATTGACTCAATAGCTCTTTACGCTTATTCTGAAGCAAGAATCCCTAAAGCTGAAAAAGCAGATCTGGAATCTATAACCACTACCAAGAATAATAAATTATTATTATTAGGTTCAGGATCACTTTCGCCTTACAGAAATGTTGCATGGCTTATTGACCCCAGAATGAAAGAAAAAGAATTTATTCGTCTTGATACATTCTATCAGCGGCTGCAACTAAACGGGCTAAAAGAACTAAATATTGAAGGCTCATGCTCCATTCCCGGTTCTGTCCTGCTATCAAACCGTGGTAATAAAGGCTACCCCAAAAATCACCTGATAATAACAAATGATATGTTTTGGACCGATCAATCCGATTCACACATCGCCATCATTAGTATCGGAGGTAATAATGACACCACAAAATTCAGCGGCATCTCCGGCATGTCCTATGCACAAAAAAGCGACAGACTGCTGTTAACCGTTTCTACAGAGGATACCAAGAATGCCATTGATGATGGAGCCATTGGCAAAAGTTATTTATGGATAATAAAAAACATCAGTTCCAAAAAAAGATGGAAAGCCATCAATCCTGATAAAGTCATTGATCTTGAAAATATGGATGCAAGATTCAAAGGCCAAAAAATTGAATCCGTTTGTATTACAAAAGAAACCACAGGCTTTTTACATTTAATTTTAGTAGCTGACAACGATAATGGCAGCAGTACAATCTTTAGGTTGGTTGTGGAAAAGGATTAGCTATAAACGCATATAAGTTTGAAAAATGTAGTATTTTACTACAAGAAATTATTTCCCAGATCTCAGCATTTCAACCCTGCACCATGATAACCATACACCGCTTAACCTTCCTGTTATTTTTTGCTGGTATTGTCGTTAGTACAAAAGGGCAAATCCCTTTAAAATTCAGGGATACAACAGTAACAGGTCCGCAAACATTTGCCATTGTAGTGGGTGTTTCAAAGTATAAATATGTGCGGCCACTAACCTATGCAGACAAAGACGCCATTTTGTTCAGCGATTATTTAAAATCTCCCGGTGGCGGAAGTGTAAAGAATGAAAACATATTTATGCTGCTGAATGAGGAAGCATCAAATTCAAATTTCTGGAGTAAAGGTTTTCAATGGCTAAAAGCTAAGCAACTTCGCCGCGGCGATAAATTATTTATTTACCTGGCTGGGCATGGTGATGCTATTGATGAAGACCAGTTCTTTTTTCTCGGCTATGATTGCAACCCGGAAGGTGATAAGAATAACTATCTCGTTGCCGGAACTATTCAATTGTTCAACCTGAAAAAGAAAATCTCAAATGAAACAGCCAAAGGAGTTGAAGTGTTCTTTATTATGGATGCCTGCCGTACCAACGAATTACCCGGTGGCTTAGCAGGCCAAAGCTTTTTAAATACAGCCATCTCTGAAAAAAAAGCAGGGGAAATAATTATGCTGGCAACTGCTGCCGGACAGGAATCACTGGAAGACAGATCAATTGGAAGTGGACACGGATTGTTTACTTATTATCTTGTAGATGGATTGAGTGGTGTGGCCGATACGGATGGAACTCCTGATAATAAAGTTACATTCAGTGAAATCCAAAAATATGTGGATAAGAATGTACCCTCTGTAGCAGAACAACGTTTCAAAAGAAAACAAGAACCATATTTCTGTTGTAATGAGAACAGTGATAAAGTGATCAGTAATGTTGATCCGGCTTATCTCCAAAGATGGTTGGAAACAAAAAGATTGCAGAACCGTGGCGGGGGCAATTCATTCAACGGCGAATTAAAGATCAATACGCCTGGTGTGTTTGCCGATACTTTATTAGTGGAAACCTATAACCAATTCAACAGGGCAATTAAGAACAATAATATAACCGGAAGTAAATCTGCCGAAGATTATTATCAGCAACTCGCTACAAAGTTTCCGGGAAGCCCTTACACATTAGATGCAAAATCTTCTTTAACAGTTAAGTATATTGATTTTGCGCAGACAAAAGTAAACCGTTATTTAAGCTGTGGAGATGATCTATCTGCAAAACAAAAACAAGAAAATACAGAAGCTGCAACAAGGCTGGAAAAAGCGATCAATTATGTACGGGAAGATGATGAAGATTTTGCTAATTCATTAAGAGGAAGGTTGTTCTTATTGAAGGCAAGTGGTAATAACCCATCCACCGACATCTCTTTCCAAAGTGCTTATACTGCATTATCCATTGACCCAAATGGTGCATATATTCAAAACAAACTTGCCTTACTACATCTTGAGAATAACAATAAAGACAGTGCTTTATTCTATGCAGATAAAGCTGTAAAGACAGCACCCAACTGGAGATGTGCATTAACTACTTTAGCATTAATTCAAAACGCTGCCAATAACAGTAAACCAAATACTAATAAGAATTCCCCCTTCAGAAAAGTAAGTTTTGGGGGTACCATTGGCGGCGGAGTTAACCAATCCAATCCAACCTACTCAGGAAATGTAAACTCAGGGTTTATAGATGTTCGTTCAAATACAGCTACTGTTTTTGGACTTGGTATCATCTCACAGGTCAACATTGGTGGAAATATTTTTATCAGGCCATCAGTTAGTGTCAGCTTTGAAAGCAGTGATATCGATTTTGTAAGAAGAGGCCCCACAGGTCAGCCCGATATTATTGAAACAATCGGGTTAAAAGGAACTTCAGCAATAATTTCATTGCCCCTGGTAATCAGGTTTTCTTCAAAGAATGTTGCACCTTATATTATGCTGGGCCCGTCATTCAGCTATGAAGTAAGCCAGGATAATACGACGGCTGATATACTACCAGTGAAGAAATCAATTTTTAGTGGAAATGGAGGAGTAGGTATTGATATTGGCCTGGGTAATTCAGGTTTGTCAATATCTCCTGAATTAAAATATACAGCAGGGTTCTCTGATATAAAAGATCCGAATGCAGCAACATCATATGCGGCTGCCTTGTCAACATTAAAAAGGAATAGTTTTTCACTTAATCTTTACCTGAGAAGAAGATAATATTTACTCAACTATTTTGGCAATGTAATTTGAGTTCATAATCCCCAGTGCTCCCATATAGTTTAACTGAAATGATACGAGGTCACCAACTTTGTATCCCTTTTCATTTTTTCCAAGATCCATAACCAGCATATCCGAACTGGCTTCAATAAGATCAACTGAAACATCTTCCGGAACTAGATAGCGGGGATTACAATCAAGCAATCCAATATCAAGAATAGCCCGGTAGGTTTTTTTCCCAATATCTGCCTCATCAAATTCAGGAATGATTCCTGAAGGGTTTTTCATTTGCTCACCGATCGGCACAATGGGCTTTTCATATAGTTCAATGATCTCTGTATATAACCTGAAAACATCTGTATGCATTCCTTTTATACCTCCGTCTGTAAACAGATCTTTACCAAAGAATAAAGCCTCACCTATTCTGAAATGGTTTACTCCTTTTGGTATCTGCTTTTTTATAAGCAGTGGAACCGCTACCGATGATCCACCTGATACCCAAGGGATTTTTCTTTTGAATTTTGCTTCAATAAGTTGTTTATACAAACATAGCTGTGCCAGTTTATCTACTGAAGGCATGATACCATTCAAACAGTTGAAATTAGTACCTAACCCTATTATTGTAATATTTGGTAATTCAAAGACCTTCGCATAAAAATCCATCAGGTTTTCACCCATAACACCTTCTCTCAGGTCTCCCATCTCTACCATGATAATGACCTTGTGTAATTTATTTTGTTTCTTTGCTTCCTTGCTTAACAACTTAATGGTTGAGTATTCGGTATTAAAACTTACATCTGCATACCTGATAATATTTTCTACACTTCGTTTGGGTACCGGCTTGATATAAACTGTTTGTATATCTCCAGCAACCTGTTTTACAGCTTTCAGGTTTGATAGCCTTGTATCATGCATTTCCCTCAAACCAAGATCGTATAGCTCTTTAATATAAGTTTTATCTCCACATAAAAGTTTTGACACTACACCCCATTCAATATCATTTTTCAGGAACAGATTGTTCAGAAAATTGAAATTATTTTTTAGTTTAGTTCTGTATAGTTTTATAAAAGCCATTTCTTACTTAATCAACAATTATTCTCGGAATATCTTTTGGCAACCTGGTCAGCATTTCATAATTCAACTGGTTACTCATTTCGCTGAAAGAAACCACACTAACAGTTTGATTTTTCTGGTTACCTATCAATACCACTTCATCACCTTTTTCAATTCCTTCAATATGGGTTACATCTATGGTGATTGCATTCATATTTACAATGCCAATCACCGGTGCCACAAATCCATGTACCAGCACTTTTCCTGCATTGCTCAGGCTACGGCTGAATCCATGTGAATATCCAACCGGAACGACAGCGACCTTCATATCTTTATGTGCAAGGTATGATGTGCTATAACCAATAAACTCTCCTTTCTTTACGAATTTTAATCCCATCACTTTACTTTTCCATGTGATCAGCCGTTTGATGATCTTATTATTTTTTTCCTTGTCTTCGCTGTATCGTATAAATGTCTCATCATTGGGCCAGAAACCGTATTGCATGATACCAATCCGTACCATATTACCTATTGTTTCGGGATAATTAATAACTGCTGCAGAACAGGCTGCATGTTTGTATTTTGGCGTTAATCCTGTCCGGCCAACTGTCATTACTAATTTATAGAAAGTGCCGATCTGCTGTGCCACCTTGAAATTATTGGCCATGCTTTCGGCTCCTGCAAAATGAGTGCAAACTCCTTTTAGTTCAAAAAAAGATTTGTTCGTATTGATTAGATCCGCTGCTTTTTCAATTTCTCTTTCTTCTAAGCCAGTTCTGTGCATACCTGTTTCCAGTTCCATATGAACCTTGGCTTTCTTCTTTAATTTCTTTGCAGACTTCAACGCTGCATACAATCTGTGTAGATCAAAAAAACAAAATTCAATTCCGGTTTGAACAGCCCATTCGATCGCATCACCTTCCACCATTCCCATTATATAAAGCTCAGGAGATTTCTTAATACTCTTTACGATGTGCCAGGCTTCATCTGCAGAATACACTCCAAAATAATGCTGATCACATTCCATTGCCAACTTTACATACTCCGCTAATCCATGGCCATAAGCATTCCCCTTCACTACACTGCAAAACTTTACATGCGGACCTGTTTTTTGTTTTAAAAACTCCAGGTTCGTTTGTAATGCAGACTTGCTAATTTCTATAACTGATGATTCAAACATTATTTATCTAAAACCAAACGGATAATACTATCAAACATATTCACTCCCTTTTCAATTAACTCATCCGGGAAATCATAATCAGGATTATGCAAAGCCGGTTGACCTTCTCCGGCACCAATACCAAACATGCAGCCTTTATACCTTGACGTGAAGAATCCAAAATCCTCTGCCCATTTAAAGGGTATTTCTCTTTCTTCGATCGGGTAACCGAATTCATTTGCCGCCTTTCTTACCAGCTCATTTGCATATTCATCATTGTTATTTGCAAAAAAAGATTGAATGAAATGGTGTTCTGTTTTAAGGTTATATCTTCTTGCAATTTCTTCAGCACCGGATATTATTTTCTTTTCCACATTCCGCAGGTCATGGTTATTCCAACACCGGATAGTATAATGTACTTCTCCATATCCGGCCGATACACCATAAGCCTCTGCGCCCATGTTAATATAAATTGGTGTAACCATACAAAAGTCCTCATCCTCCATTCCATTATTATTGAACATATCAGCATGGTTAATTATCTCACTGATAGCTTTGGCAGGATTGATGCCCATTTCCGGTTCAGCGGCATGTGCTGTTTTGCCAATAAGTTTTATTATAATGCTGTTTACCGCAGCAGAGAATAATCCATCTTTTACAACAATGTTCCCGGTCTTATAGCCTGGTAGATTGTGTAATGCATAAACAAAATCAGGTTGAATTACAAACCGGGCATCCTTCACTACTAATTGTGCACCTTCGCCTGTTTCTTCTGCAGGCTGAAATAACAAATACACTTTACCTGAGGATGGTCTTTTTGCTGCTAATCTTTCTGCCAACCCGCAAAGAATGGTGGCATGACCATCATGTCCGCATTTATGAGAAATACCTTCAGTGACTGAGCGGTATACAAACTTGTTAATCTCATTTATCGGCAAAGCATCTAATTCACTTCTGAATAATATTGTTTGTCCCGGCTTACCTGAGTCAAACAAAACGAGAATTCCATTACCACCAATATTTGTTTCTATCTTATTAGGTTGTAGTTTTTCAATAAACTGTACAATATGCTCTGCAGTTTTTGTTTCTGCACCTGATAACTCAGGATTTGCATGCAGCCAGTGACGTAACTGTATTAAATTATTTTTCATCGGATCAGCGTTGCAAACGCATTTCTAGATATTTATTGGTGAAACCTAATTTCTGGTATAAGAATTTTGCCGGGTTATCCGGTTCCACATGCAATGCTATACTGCCTATTGCCCTTTCCATAGTAAGTGACATTAATTTTTTTCCAAGACCTTGTCCACGGAATGCTTTATCTACTGCAATGTAAACAAGAATATTCTCGGGTATGTAGCCATCCATTCCTGTTTCATTGATTATAACAGCTCCGGCAATGTGTAATCCCTCATGCGCCACAACTACAAATCCTCCACGATCAGGATTGAAAACATAGTCAAGGCATTTCAAAATAAATTCTTTTTTATCACCAAACTGATCGAGATGCTGAACTAAAAAATCAGCGATCATATTATTCGTCAGTTGCTCGTCTTTACCAGTTGCCTGGTCTATAATTTTATATTCCATCATTTTCCTTCTAAAGTTGAATATTTTATAGGTGCCATATAGCTGCCTGTAATAAATAATAAAAGGGATGTCATAATTCCAAACAGGTTTGCATCCAGGTTGAAAGGTAGCTCATTTACCGTGAGGCTTAAAAAAACTGTTGTGGCTCCACCTCCTATCATGGCCATCAGCGCAGCGGTAGGATTTGTTTTCTTAAAAAATAATGCGGCCACGAGTGGAACAAATAATCCTGACACCATAAATGCGTAAGAGTATAACATCAGTTCCAGCACATTTCCCATAACTGATGCAAGCAGAATAGCCAGTACTCCTAATATCAATGTAAATAATTGTGACATCCGCAACATTTTTTTACTGTCATGGTCAATATGGAATAACTTACTTACAATGTCGGTCAGCATATTTCCGGATGCTGCCATCAAACAACTATCTGCAGTTGATAAAATGGCTGAGAAATAAACTGACATCATTATTCCCATCAACCCGATTGGTAAAACAGCTCTTAATAATAATGGCAATCCCATTTCAGGATCCATGGCAGATGCACTTACAAAACCAAGCTGCTCAAACATTCCTTGCTCCGCTGCCACCCTGGCAAACAATCCTAATGCAACACCCATGAATGCCATTACCGGCCATTCAAATAATCCTGCGATGAACCACGCCTTTCTTGCCTCTTTTACATCACGGCTGGCATAGATACGTTGATATAATGTCATACCCACAAACCATATAGGTATAATTGTGATTGCCCAATTCACCAATGTTTGCCATGTGACATTACCGAGTGATAAAAAGTCTTTATTTAATGTTGCGTTAATAGCATCCATTCCGCCGATAGCATCAAATGCTAAAGGGATCCCGATAAAACATAAGCCACCAATTAAAACGATCCATTGAATCGTATCCGTATAGATCACTGCATTCATTCCACCCAGTACTGTATAACCAACAGTGATAATCCCCATTACAATTAATGCAGTGTTAAGGTCAAACCCTTCAAAAGACGCAGATGCCAGTTTTGCACCGGCCAGGATCTGCGAACTGGTGAAACCAATATACCCGATAGCAGAAATGATACCGGCAACCAATGCCACTCTTCTATTAAAAAAATGTCCGAATATCTGCGGGAATGTAAACAGCTTTGAATCTTTTCCAAGCGGATGCACTTTCGGTATTAATAATACAGCACTTAGCCATGCACCGATCAACCCGGTGAATAACATCCATGATCCGGACAATCCCATTATAAATCCTAATCCTCCGAGACCAATTGAAAAACCACCTCCAACATCTGTTGCTACAACTGACAAACCAATATGCCAACGGGTCATATTTCTGCCGCTTACAAAATAATCTTCGGCACTTTTATTTTTCTTAAGAAAATAAAAGCCGACTACCAGTAAGGCGACCATATAAAAAATAAATATCCCGGCATCAATCCAGTGCATTTCGAATATTTACAAGGTGAACAAATAAGGATAAAACATCGTCAGTGCAAGACGATTATGACTTAAAGAGATGCAAAGGTAACTTAAACAGAAAGGAATGCCATGTGAAGCAGATTAAAATCTGATTAAGATTTAACAGCACATATTATAAAATAGAGAGATTACTTTTCAGAAAGTAGCACAAACTCATGTTCCAGCGTCAATGATTCATTGTATAATAACTGCAATATTTCTTTTCCATACTTTGCATAATAGTATGAGATATTCTCATATCGTTCCTGTAATCCGTTTCCGGGAAATAAATGTGCTCTTACTTTTTGTATCTGTCTTTGTTTATCAGCGTATTTTCTTTTTTCGGCACGCAGCATTTTCTTTTCCAGTTCATGCAGGCGGAAAACAGTTTTTGTTTTTAATGCCTCAACATGTTGTTCGAGACTGCTATCAATTGCAGCTGCCTGTTTTTTAAATGATTCATACAAATCTTCAACTGCAGACAAAGAGCCATTTAGTTTAGTTTCATTACTACTCTCCTTTTCAACGATCCTATTCAGTAATTCCTGCTCTGATAAAAAGAAATCTTCGATAGTAAAATTTAGCTTTGCAATAAGTCCTTTCCACTTCTCTTCAACGATTAAAAAAGAATTCCGCAAGATCAAAACAGGAAATGGCACTTTATAATAATCAAATAAAGATTTTAATTGCAGCCAGTATGCTGTTTCACCCCCGCCACCTATAAATGCGATGTCAGGCAATATTGTTTCCTGGTATAGGCCACGAAGAATTACATTCGGACTAAAACGTTCCGGATTCTGTTTAAGCTCCTTTATTAATTCGTCGGCTGAAAAATCAAGGCTTGCTACCTGTACTTTGTACCTTGTACCTTGCTTTATTATCCTTTCCCGCAAATCATCTTTTAAATAAAACAAATTGATCTCCCTTGGATTAGCTTGTACTTTATAACCAGCTTTTGATAGCGAATCAATAGAACTTTCCACTACACCGGAAGCCCTTTGATTCAGCAGATCATCTTCAAACACATTTATCAGTTCTTTTTTCAATGCTGCATTGTCCGGTTTTAAAACAACCAATCCATAGTCAGCAAACAATGCATTCACAAAAAGAAAAGTAGCCTGTTCAATCGTTACACCTTCCTTGTAAGCATCTCTGATCAAATTGATAATTTCTGCTCCATGCGGAAGCACAGATAACTGTCCTTCCATTTCACCGATCAGTTTAATTAGTGCCTTGTCAACTTTCATTCTGCCAACTGCACCTGTTTGTTTGGTTTCCCAAACTAATTTCTTACCGCCAAGATTGATGTTATTTAGCTCATCAAGATCAGCATCTTCTGAACCAATATAAAAGACAGGTACAAAATCGAATTCCGGCAGGGATGCTTTTAAACTGTCAGCCAGTTTTATGCTATGAATGATCTTATAGATAAAATATAAAGGGCCGGTAAAAATATTATTCTGATGCGCTGATGTGATGGTAAATGTATTATCAGACAAAAGAGATTCTATATTCTTCTTCACTTTATCGCTGGTATCAACATCTTCGTATTGCTTCTTTAACTCCTGCACCAGTCCCGTCCTGTTCGTTTTAAATCTCTTTCTTTCTTCAATTGCCTGCTGAATGCCCTGTAAAGATGGCGGATACGCAATAAAAGGCTTTACAATATCCACCTGGTCAATATAATCCAATACAAGTTTTGAGAAACCTCCTGTTTGCCGGTAAGGGATTCGTGTAGATGTACAATTCATATTAATAAAAGCTGCATGCAACAGATTGTAAAAATAAGGAGATGAAAACGATACTTTTAACCTATTACATATTTTTAACGAAACCGTTCTACAGAAAACGGCTTCAATTCCATGCTTGATGGTTTATTATTAACTAATTCATCAACCAGTTTGCCTGTTCCAGCACCAAGGCTTAATCCAAGCATTGAATGCCCTGTTGCAATTGTAACATTGGATTGTCTTGGCGAACGGCCAATATATGGCAACCCATCTGCCGAACAGGGACGATACCCGTACCACACTTTCTCTATTGCGGGTAATGGGATGTCAAAATCCGGATAGAAACGTTTTACAGTATCCAATATTCCCCGAACACGGTTCATTCGAATTGGAGTTTTATGTGAAGTGATCTCCATCGTTCCTCCAAAACGGATCTTATTCCCATCCATTGGTGTTACAGCTGTACGGCCTTCCATTAACAATGCAGGGTAATTCAATTTATATGGAGAATTTTCATAAGTAACCGAATAACCTCTACCTGGAATGATGGGTGTTTTCAGATCAAGCAGTTTTGCTGTTGCTGCTCCCCACGAGCCTGTAGCTACTACAATTTCATCAGGTTCATACTCATTATTGCGAGTCATTATTTTGGTCACCTTTCCGTTTCGCTTTTCAAACTGTATCACTTCTTCATTCCCAATAAGCTTTACTCCTTTTTCTTTCAGGTAAGCGATGAGTTTTGTCATTAATTTATTAGGATAGCAATGTGCATCACAATGATAAAGTATTGCTCCCATCCCGTTAACCGTTGTCTGTGGTTCCAATGCATGCAACTCTTCTTTACCTATCAAACTTACTCCGCTCAAGCCGATCTCAGTAGCTTTTTCCACTACATGTTTAGCATGATTTGCATATTCATCAGTCTGAAATATTTCCAGCACCCCTTTTTGTTCGTACGCAAAATCAAAATCCGGGATCGTTAACCATGATTCATATTCCGCTTTACTTAATTCAGCAATATCCTTTAATGGGATAGCTGCCGCATCTACCTTTTCCTGAGTTGCACTCCGCATAAATTTTAGTCCCCAACTAATAAGATCCCAGCTAAGTCTTGGTTGCACATAAAATGGGCTCTTTGAATTCCACATCCACTTTAACCCTTTCTTTACTATGCCCGGTGTTGCCAAAGGCACAAAATGACTGGGACAGATATAACCGGCGCTGCCGTAACAACAACTGTCGGTAAAATCACTTTTGTCAAGTACAGTTACATCCCAACCAGACTTTTGCAGATAAAATGCCGAACTTAATCCGATAATACCACCACCAATAATAGTTACTTTCATATTATGTATAGTTCCTTTTTATAATTCAATCATCATTCCTTCTTCTGCTACGTCAAAGCCTTTACCCTTTACTTCCTTCTTCTCAGGTGAATCTTTTTTCAGTAATGGATTGGTATGATTAAAATGAATGAATACAATTTTTGACTTCACAGAATCTGGTAAGGAAGAAAACTTTAGAATGCTTTCTTCTACAAACGGATGCGGCACTTCACTCATATCCCTTCCGGGTAATTCTCCGTTCTTATAAAACGTTCCGTCAAGCAAAGCAATATCAACCTTGCTAATCTGCTCAATAATATCCTTATCCCATTTCTCCCATTTGTCAATATCAGGGATGAACAGGATTTTCTTTTTTACAGATTCAATAACAAAACCAACTGTTTCTGAAAACTCATCCCGGTGCGGAACTTTAAGTGGAGTAATTTTAAAAGAAGAACTAATAGCAATATTGCTATCTTCCCTTAATTGTTGCAATGAAATATTTTCAAGGCTTACTAATTGACTCCATGGTCCGTTTGTCCGTATGAATGAATATAACTTAGGCATAGCAAACACCGGAATTCCTTTAGCCCCCATCGCTTCTCTTCCGAACTGCATTAAACCTGTATAATGACCAATATGTGCATGTGTTATGAAAATACCATCCGGCGCATAATTCTCATCAACAAGATAACCCTGTAGTGTGTGTAATTGTGTGTTTATGTCCGGAGTTGCTTCAAACAACCAATACTGGCTTGTCTTTCTGTCAACCAATGCAAGACTGGTTACATGTTTCTTTTCTTCCTTTCCATTCCAATAAGCTGTACAACATTCTTTGGTACAACCTATCTGCGGATAACCTGCATCCTGTGCTGTGCCAAGCACAACCAGGAACTGATCCGGCAGATATTTCGATTGATGTGAAGCTTTTGATTTTTTATCTGAGTTACAGCCTGCAATCAAGAAAATCAAACTGGCCGCTATATATTTAATAATGTTTCTCAATTAATGATAGTATTTAAGCCTAAACACCACTTCCTACTTCCTACTTCCTACTTCTTACTTCTTACTTCTTACTTCCTACTTCCCTCTCACCATTCACCATTGCCCATTCACTATATCACCTGGAAACCTGCCGCATAGGGATCATCCTCTTTATCTATCCAGATAGTATTGTATCCGAATATTTTTGCCCAGCCTTCTATTGATGGACGGATTGCAGGTTTGCCATTTACTTCCAGTTCCTCTTCAATCCGGCCAACGAATTTACTGCCGATAATGCTTTCATGTATAAACTCATCTCCCTTTTTAAGTTTCCCTTTTGCAAACCATTGCGCCATTCTTGCTGATGTGCCAGTGCCACAGGGCGAACGGTCAATGGCTTTGTCCCCATAAAAAACAGCATTTCTTGCTGTAGAAGTTTTATCCATCACTTTGCCTGTCCATAAAATATGGGAGCAGCCATATATCGTTTCATCTTCCGGGTGAATGAAGGTATACTTTGCATTGATGTTCTTTCGCAGTTCTCTTGCAAGAGCAATTAGTTTTTCTGCGGTGTAATGTTCAATGCCTTTGAAATTCTTTTGTATATCTACAATCGCATAGAAGTTTCCGCCGTAAGAAACATCTACAACAAGTTCTCCCAACTCGGGACAGTCAACAACTAATTCAGTGGAATGTAAAAAGGAAGGCACATTGGTCAATCGAACTGATTCACATTTATCCTTATTCATGGAGTAGTTCACCATTACTAGTCCAGCAGGAGTTTCCATTCTCACTACTCCTTCCTTCTTTGGCTTTATCAGTCCTTCTTCTATTGCAATGGTAATAGTTCCGATGGTTCCATGTCCGCACATCGGCAGGCAGCCGCTGGTTTCTATGAAAAGTACTGCTACATCATTCTCCGGATCTTGAGGCGGATACAAGATACTTCCACTCATCATATCATGTCCTCTTGGTTCGAACATAAGACCGGTTCTTATCCAGTCGTATTCTTTCAGGAAATGTTGCCGCTTTTCACTCATATTGTTTCCTTCCAGAGCGGGGCCGCCATCCTTTACCAATCGTACCGGGTTGCCACAGGTATGTGCATCTATGCAATTAAAAATATGCTTCATCAACTATTTTTTTTTCCGCAAAGACACAAAGAAATACAAAAAAAAATCAAATGCTTTGCGGCTCTGCGACTTTGCGGGAAACTCATTCAAAAAACTTTTTGTCTTTGTGGGTAACCATTTCAAACTGCTTTTCAAGAAACCCTCTAAAAAAACTTTATTAAATTTACCTCCAATGGAAACTTACGGAAAGATACTGCTCATAGCTATGCCAGCCTTCCTCATTCTTGTTTTATTTGAAAAATGGTGGGGCTGGCGTAAACATAAAGACACAGTTCGTAATATGGATATGGTCTCCAGCCTCAGCAGCGGTGTTACCAATGTTACCAAAGATGTGCTTGGCCTTTCTGTTGCAATCATTGCCTATAGCTGGCTTGTACAGCAAATTGCCGTTATCCATATCACTTCTACATGGCTTACCTATGTTATCGCTTTCTTTGTTATTGACTTTGCAGGTTACTGGGTGCATCGGTGGAGCCATTACATCAATATATTCTGGAATCTTCACATAATCCATCACAGCAGCGAGGAGTTTAACCTTGCCTGTGCATTGCGGCAGAGCATCACAACGTTTGTTAATCCATTTACATTTTTATTGATACCAGCTGCATTGGTGGGTGTGCCGCCGGAAGTAATAGCCACCGTTGGGCCGCTGCATTTGTTTGCACAGTTCTGGTATCATACACAGCATATTAATAAAATGGGGGTTCTTGAAAAGATCATTGTTACCCCATCTCATCACCGGGTACATCATGCTATTAATAGGGAGTACCTTGATAAGAACCTCGGGCAGATATTTATCTTCTGGGATAAACTGTTTGGTACTTACCAGGAAGAATTAAAAGAGGCGCCACCTGTTTACGGCATCACCCGTCCTGTACGTACATGGAACCCTGTCAAGATAAACTTCTCGCATCTATGGCTTTTGATGAAGGATGCATGGCATACCAAAAGCTGGAAAGAAAAATTTACTTTGTGGTTTAAACCGACAGGCTACCGCCCTGCTGACGTAATAGATAAATTCCCCGTTTATAAAATTGATGATGTATATCATTTTGAAAAGTATGATACCAAAGCTTCCACTGCGCTGCATGTGTGGACATGGGCGCAACTGATGATGATACTTTTCTTTGTGAGTTATTTTT
>CAYVSH010000004.1:38879-47167 GCA_964453625.1 uncultured Chitinophaga sp. | reverse complement strand
CTGTTGCCAGAAACGGTGAATGATTAGTATTGAATAAATATCCAGAAGCAGGATTTACATACTGGGGTAAGGCTGTTATGGGTTTAAATGAATTCCATAATGTGTTTGAAGTATTTCCGGGAATAGTGCTTTTCCAGTTGTATTTGGGATCGGGATTTCTATCCGGCATTTTTCCATTACTGATATAGAAAATAGTATCGTACATGTCTGCATACATGATATTGAACATGGGCAGACTTGTCATGCTTAAAGCAGAATAAAATTCAGTAAAGTTTTTTGCTTTATTCATCCGGTACCACTCTTCCAACGCTTTAATATCCATTGTAGCCGGAAGTCTAAGTGAGAAAAAACCTTTATCAGTTTTTACAGTAGCACCATATTTACTCCAATATATTTTCTTACCAATTGTAATAGGGATACCTTTTATTTTCAGTTTTGCTTTATTTCTTTCAAGATTAATCCACTCTCCATCAAACTTGTATTGATTTTTATTATTGGGATTCATTTCCAATTGAAACACATCTAATTTATCCTGGTAGTTTACAGTATGTGCCCAACCAAGGTTTTCGTTTGTGCCATGAAAAATTAAACAGCCACCGGGAAATAATCCACCCAGCATATTCCATCCCTGTTCGCTCTGTAAATGTGCTTCGTAAAAAGCAACCGGACCTTCCAATGGCTGATGTGCATTAATTGCCAAAAAGCTTTCACCCGTAGTAGTCTTTGCTGAGTTCATAGCAAAAGCATTAGAACCTTCTGGGTTAAAGCCGGGAATAGTGGCAATTTTACCACCTAACACCTGTGGCAACGCCTGATCGACGCCGCAAAACAGACTGATAGAAAAAATAACAGCCGTCATATATTCCTTTTCATCAAAAGGGAAAGTTTTTTTATACTTTACTTCTTTTGGATGAGCTTTTGCATATGCATTCAGTCCGGCAACATACCCTTTTATAAGTGCTATAAAATCCGGACTGAGTGTATGCCATTGTTCATCCACTGTTTTACGAATGCGAAATAGTTGAACAACATAATCTGCCTCTGCTCCTTTTTTACCCAGAACTTTTCCCAGCATTCCTTTTCCGGATTGTACCACTGTCTGTAATGTTTCAAAATCATCTTCTGCATGAGCCCATGCTATTCCATAAGCCACTTGTGGATCCGTTGGAGCAAAGATGTGCGGTACACCGAAACTGTCACGGGCAATTGTAATATTAGAAGGATTGATCTGTCCAGATGATTGTAATGATACAACTAACAAAAGGAAGCAAATTTTCTTCATGATATGCTGATTCAGTAATATACTAATGTATTATTTTAATTCATTAAACATACATTTTGGGACATATTCATACTATCAAAATAAAAACCCCACTGTTTGCGGGGTTTTTATTCTTTCTGTTAAGCTATTATTTTTTCCGGGTAGCTCTGTCATATTGTAACAACATGTCTGCCTTTCCATCTTTATTGATACGCCATGTTTCCATCAGCGCCATAGTATCGATTTTTCCGTCTTTATCGGTATTGATCTCCCTTGCCCAGACTAATACCCAATGTTCTTTTTTATCAGTACTGTAAACAGGTATCACTGCATCAATTGTATCAATGATATTTGTATACTTTGCCCGGCCTCTTTTCCAACGGGCCATCAGGCTGTCTGCACCCTTCACCATTGAATTGTCGCTTTGAAAAGCTACTACAGTATCTGCAACCCAATTTTTCATATTGTCAAGGTTGTTAGTTTCCCAATCCTTCCAGCTTCCCTGAACGATTGTGGTAGCATAATCAGCGTTTCCAAGAATAAATGAAGTTGAATAACCTGCGGTATAAGGTATTTTAATTGTTAAGGGCATAGCTTCTATACTCTTTTTTTCATCCTTTCCTTCTTTTTCATTGTTACAGGCAGTAAAAAAAACAACTGCCGTCAATACTAAAAAAATCTTTTTCATACTTATAGTGGTTTGTGCCTGTTTTATACAGGCGGTTAAAAAACTTAATAAAGGGACAGTTAAAAATTTACTTAAAAAGGGTAGATAAATCGGGGTAGAATTAAATTGTCGAAGTAATGAAAGATAAGCATTTTATGTATGCAAATTTGATTTTTATTTTATACCCATTGTACGGTATTGAAAAATCCGGATTATAGTAATACCTTTTGATAAATTTGAAACCTAACATCATGTTTAAATTAAAGCAATACGTCTTTTTGCTTGTTTTTAATTTTTTTATTCAGTCTTTTCAAATACTAAATGCAGGTGTTATAGTTGAAGACGTCTTTTCAGTATCTAAAACTCAATTGCCTGCTACCATAAGAAATCACAATCCTTCCTTTGTATATATTTTGTATTCCGGAAATTATGGTTGTATAAACAAAAAGAAATGGATTTCAGGCGATTCCATAATCAATTTCAAAACTTTTTTGGATTCAGTGGGAAAATGCGGCACCATTGAATACAGGTTAATTTTTCAGAAAGGAGAAATAATAGATAGTGTATGGCAAATGGATGAAGCTTACAGGATTTTAGATAAAGCTTACAAAATAAATAATACTACTTTAAGAATACTTGCTTTTGATAAAACTGGTCAACAAATTGAAAATTTTGTATTTGACTTTGGAAAAAAATACCGGTTGAATAAACTTCCTGTTCCTTCTCTGCCTGAATTAATGCGAATGTTTACGGTATATTCCTACTCTGATAAAACAAACTATTCACCCTCTTCTGTTTGGATCTTATCCATCGGTATTGATGACTATGGTGGGCAGCAACTATATACTTGTAAATCCGACGCAACCACATATATAAATTTTTTTAAAGACCAATACCAGGACTTTACAGGAGCTTTAGCCGAAGAAAACACAAACAACTATCTTCTGCTAGATAAGCATGCAACCAGGGATTCAATCTTAAAAACGCTAAAGCAAATTGCATCGCTTGCCTCTGTTAATGATTATTTCATTTTTAATTTCAGTGGAGGAAGTGTCATTCGCACAAATGATTCTGTTAACTTCTCTACATATTTTCTTCCTTATGATGTGGTTATGCAAAAAGATTTGGAAAACAGAGATAAGAAAGACACATCATCAACTATAAATAATCTTATTTCCCTAAAAACATTACAGGAGTATATTCAATTAATTCCTTGTACTAAACAATTGTTTATATCTGAAGCTGGTCCTTCTGATAAATTTAAGACCGAGTTTGTAAAAACAATGATGCAAAATTCTCCGGAGCTTGCTTCTTTATTAAATATTAATCGAATAATCATTGTGCCTAACAAAATTGGTTTGGATAATTTAAGTGGAACAGGAAAAGCACCAATTACACATTATATCACTTCTCTTGATTCGGGTTATAATATTTATGATCTGTTTGGTAGTGATTATAAGGCTGATAAAATTGTCCACTTACTTAAAACAGCTGAGTATAAGACTCCTGCTGTTCAAGACGGAGATTATTTTTCCATCTTCTTCGAAAGGAAATTCCTACAACAATACCGGGAAGTGTTTGGTGATTTCAAATCAAAAAGAAGAGGTCTTGACCTGGGTGAAACTGAACTAAAAGAAATGGGTGTTTTTACTGGTAACAGGTATGCACTCGTAATTGGCACCGACCATTACAAAACAAAAGATTGGGAAACATTGGACAACCCGATTTATGATGCCACTGAAATAGCAGGAGCATTAAAAAGCTATTATGATTATAATGTTACTTTATTGAAAGACCCGCCGATGGATACGGTTTACAATGCCATCAGTAAATATTATAAGAACCTGCATGAAAATGACCAGTTGATCATTTATATAGCCGGGCATGGCGATTTTGATGCAGGGTTATTGGATGACGGATTTATTGTTTGTACAGATTCCAAATCACCTGAAACAGATCCATTGCGGAACAGTTATATACAGCATACCAAATTGAAGAAGATGATCAATAAAATTCCGGCCAAACAAATTCTGGTATTACTGGACATTTGCCATGGTGGTGTTTTTGATGATGCGATTTTAGGAAAAAAACGAGATAATCCTGCAGCTGCAATTACCAACCGAAATGTAAAAGAACTATTGAAAGACAAAGCACAATACACTACCCGCAAAGTATTAAGCTCTGTTGGTAAAGAGTCAGCCTTTGATGGTAAGGCGGGAAAACACTCCCCCTTTGCAGCGTATTTATTAAAAATACTAAATGCCCGGGGCGGCACTGAAGGAATTGTTACCTTATCTGACATCTATGCTTTATTACAAAAAGCAAGTTTAAATGAGACAGAGGTTCTAAAAATTTCTCCGCATATGGCAGGATTCGGGGAAAATGACCCGTTGAGTGAGTTTATTTTAATACCTGTATCAAATTCTAAATAGAACTTTTAAATTTATTTATGTAACAACGAAAAACCGGTAATAATCTTTTACCTTATAAAGTTCTTAAGAAATAAGCTAAAATTTTCATTTATAAAAGTCAGTAGTATGCAAATTGCTGTATTGGGAGCCGGAATGGTAGGCCGTGCCATTGCATTGGATCTTGCCAATGAATATAAAGTAACTTCTTTCGATCTGAACGCCACTAACCTGGAGAAATTAAAAAGCAGTAATGAGGGTATAGAAACTGTGGCAGCCGACCTCTCACAGTATCATGAATATAAAACATGGTTCTCGCCATTTGATATGATCGTTACTGCTGTTCCCGGTTTCATGGGTTTTAAAACATTAGAAGCCGTTATCAATGCAGAGAAAAATGTGGTGGACATATCTTTTTTTCCTGAAGATGCACTTGAACTGGATAACCTGGCGAAAGAGAAAAATGTAACCGCCATTACAGATTGTGGTGTTGCACCAGGTATGAGTAATTTTATTCTCGGCAGATATAATGAAGAGTTTAAAGTTATAGCATTTGAATGTTATGTGGGAGGGTTACCCAAAGAAAGAAAACCACCGTTTGAATATAAAGCCCCTTTCTCACCTGTTGATGTTATACAGGAATATATCCGACCTGCAAGATTGGTGGAGAAAGGTTCCATCGTTACAAAACCTGCATTGAGCGACAGAGAAATAATGGACTTTGACAAAGCAGGAAAACTTGAGGCTTTTAATACCGATGGTCTTCGTTCTTTAATCTATACAATGAATCATATTCCGGATATGAAAGAAAAAACATTACGTTATCCCGGACATATAGATCTTATTATTGCTATGCAACAAGCTGGCTTTTTTGATACCACAGCCTTACGAATTAAAGATACAGATATCACACCGCTGGAGTTCACTTCAAAGCTATTGGTAAGAGAATGGAAGCTGGAACCGGAAGAAGAAGAGTTTACTGTGATGAAAGTAATTGTAACGGGAGAAAATAAAACGGTTGAATATTATTTGTATGATGAATATGATGAAGCAACAAAAACATCTTCCATGGCCAGAACAACTGGCTATACCTGTACAGCAGCAGTAAACCTGATCACAAAGAATATGTTCACAGAAAAAGGTGTCTTTCCTCCAGAACTGATCGGGAAAAATAAAAAATGTTTTGACTTTGTAATTGAATACCTGAGAGAAAGAAATGTGATATGGGGGAAGAGTTAGCCACAAATGAACACAATTAAACACAGATATTTATTTCAATTTATACTTGTAGTTATCTGTGTTCATCTGCAGCAAGAAAAAAAGCGGCAAAGCCGCTTTCATATTAATCATTTTAATCAAAGGTTATTCTGCTTCTGCCACCACTTCCTTCACCTCAGGAATCATTCTCTTCATCATCCCTTCTATTCCTGCTTTCAATGTTATCATCGATGAAGGACATCCGCTGCAGCTTCCCTGCATGGCAAGATTTACAGTACCGGCTTCATAGCTTTTAAACTGTATCGCACCACCATCCATTTCTACTGCCGGACGAACATAATTATCTAATAATTCTTTTATTCTTTTTACAATATCATCATCATCTGCAGATACTTCGTTGCTGCAGGTTTGTTTTACAGCAGCTAACTCTTCTTCATTGACCACCACTTTACCTTCTTCCAGGTAATCTTTTAAAAATTGGCGGATAGAAGGGATTACATCCTGCCAATCTTCTGTATCACTTGTTTTGGTAAGCGTAACAAAGTTGCTGGCGATGAATACCGCTTTGATGAATGGAAAGCCAAACAACTCTGTTGCCAAAGGCGATGGCTTTGCACTTTCCACATCAGGAAAATCAATACTCTTGCCGGGGTATAAAAGTTTGTTTGCCACAAACTTCATGGTCTCCGGGTTGGGAGTCATTTCGGTATAAATACTGATGATGGGGTTACCTGTCTTAATCATAGCTCACTGATTTAAAAGTTTTCCTTCGCTAAATCGTCGGACAACAAGCAAAAATAACAACAATTTTCAGCTAATGTTTACGAATGAAGGAAAGACCGACTGTAAAGGGTTTCAGGGCTTTATTCCTTGAACTTTCCTGTCTTTTTCAGGTAACGGATCAGTATATAGATCAAAAGAAGAGTACCTAAAATAACCCCGATCAAAAGGTTTCTAAATTCTTTATCATAGTTTGAAAGCACAGGATAGTTGAGCAATAACAACAGGGTAATACCGATCAGCCAGATAAACTGCGTAGTATGTTCTTTCAGTATCCAGCGTTTCCAATTAAAGGCCATGCTGCCAAATGTTTTGCCAATTCCTTTTAAGTTCGGAAACCAGCGATTTACCTTTTTACAGTACTCATCAAAGCCGGGACCGAACTTTCCACGAAGAAAATTTTCCTCAGCTAAAACAATGGCTTGGTAAATGAATAAAAAAATGGGAATGACGATGGCAACATACACTAGTGAATTTGCTAAAATCCCAACACCCAGTAACATCAATATATTGCCAACATATAAAGGATTGCGGCAATGATTGAAAATGCCCTCAGTTACCAATCCTTCAGCATATGGTTTTCCTTCTTTACCTCCACGAACGATATATGCAAGACCAATGGTCAACCCTCTTATCAACTGACCCAAACAAGTAACAAATAATCCAATACTTATTGGCCAGATATAATAACAGCTTCCAAAATGCTTTGGTGAAAACAATGGCCAAGATGGTATGAATAATGCTCCGTAAAAGAGAATAAATATCCAGTTACGATACTTGAAAAAGAAATTTCCGATACTAACCATTATCTATCTTTTTACTGCAATAAGACCGGCGAAGTTATACCATTTAAAAAAGACTTCACAATGGGCAAATCCCTTATCTCTTAATAAAGTAATATTCTCACTTAACTTATAGGGCACCAATACATTTTCCAGTGCTTCTCTTTTTTGTGAAATCTCCATTTCACTGTAATTGTTGCGGCGTTTATAATTATAGTAATATTTTATGAAATCACGGTTGAAAGTGTTTTCTTCTGCCAATATCTTTTCTACCAATATTAAAACACCTCCCGGGTTCAAACCATCATAAATATCTTTCAATACTTTTTCTCTGTAAATAGGACGAACAAACTGTAGTGTTAAACATAAAACAACAACAGAGGCATTATTAATTTTTACACCCTGACCAAGATCGGCACAACGTAACTCATACGGACGGGAAAAACCAAGTTCCATTAACTTGGACTTGCACTTATCCAGCATTTCCTGGGAATCGTCCACACCAATAAAACGGATACTCTGGTTTACCATTGTATCCATACCAACGAGTGTTGTGCCAGTAGAACAACCCAAATCATAAACATCAGTGCCTTCTTTGGCATGATCAGCAGCTAACTCTGCCATCATTCTTTGGATTTCTCCATAATACGGAACCGATCGGTTCACCATATCATCAAACACCTTGGCCACATTGGCACCAAATTTAAAATCACTTGCTTTTTCAATTTCATCCTTGAAAACTTCATCTTTGCCCATAATCTTGTATTAAGAGGTACAAAGTAAAGGAATTTAAAAGGAGTGAACCTGGTGAGTTCTCCAACATAATAAAGAATATGAAAAAGATGTATCATCTCGCCAAATGCACCACTTGCCAGGCGATCATTAATGAAACAAAAATCGAAAAAAAGGGATTTTCTATGCAGGACATCCGTACAGAAAAAATAACTCCATATCAACTGGATGAGATGAAGGATCTGGCCGGCAGCTACGAAGCATTGTTCAGCCGCAGGGCTATTATGTATAAAGAACTGGGATTAAAAGATAAAAAACTTGAAGAAAAAGATTATCGAAGGTATATTCTTGAGCATGATACTTTTTTGAAACGGCCTGTTGTTATCAGTGGCGATAAAATATTTATCGGAAGTGAAAAGAAAACGGTAGAGGCGTTGAAA
>CAYVSH010000004.1:0-38869 GCA_964453625.1 uncultured Chitinophaga sp. | reverse complement strand
TTCCTTAAGTAGTTTTCAGTACTCCCAATCTTCTTTCTCTGCTTAATACTCTCCATGTTATGATGAGGCTCGTCAACATAAATAATGCCGCCAGAAAAAACGGAATACCCGGAAAATAGAAAGGTGCTTTATCGGTTGTAAAGTATTTGAACAAATTATTCATGATGGGCGGACCGATTATAATAGTCAGACTCATCAGGCTTGTTAATGTGCCTTGTAACTCTCCCTGTTCATTCTGGGGAACATGACCTGCTAATGTTGCTTGTAAAGCCGGACCAGCTATTCCGCCTAAACAATATGGAACAATTATGACAAACATCATCCAGCCTTCTGTTGCAAATGCAAACATCAGCAACCCGATCGTATAGATTATCAAACCGGCATAAATGCTTTTTTCATTTCCCAATCTTGGATTAATAACCCTGGTAAGACCTGCCTGTACAGCTCCTACTGTAACGCCAACTACAGCCAATGAAATACCAACCAGCTTTTCTGTCCAGCCGAAACGATAAATGGTAAAAAAACTCCAATTAGCCTGTACCGCCTGTGCTGCAAGGTATATAAGAAAAAAAGTAAGTGCCAGTCCGCCGATAGCCGGACGTTTCTGTAAAAATTTCAGAGCACCAAAAGGATTTGCTCGTTTCCACTCAAATGGTCTTCGGTTTTCTTTACTTAGCGATTCAGGTAAAACAAAATAACCATAGAGAGCATTCAATAAACATAACCCCGCAGCCGCATAAAAAGGTGCTCTTACTCCAAAGTCTGCCAGCAAACCTCCGATAGCCGGACCCAATACAAATCCCAAACCGAAAGCCGCACCAATCATTCCAAAATTCTTTGCTCTTGTTTCCGGTGTACTTATATCGGCTATGTATGCAGCTCCTGTAGTAAAACTGGCTCCTGTCAGTCCTGCAATAATGCGACCTACAAATAACCATGCATAGGTTGGTGCCAGGGCAAGAAATAAATAATCAATACCGAAGCCAAATAATGATATCAACAGAACAGGCCTCCTTCCAAATTTATCACTCAGGTTTCCGATAACCGGTGCAAATATGAATTGAGTGATAGCATACGCAGATAATAACCATGCACCATAGGGGCTAGCTTCATTGATATCAATTCCTTTTAATTGAGAAATAAGTTTGGGCATTACAGGAATGATCAATCCCCAGCCCATGACATCAATCAAAAGAGTGATGAATATAAATCCTACTGCGGCTTTACGGGAATTTTTCATGAATAGAAAATGAACCGGTTAACAACACAAAATCGGAAGTTTTCCTCTTTTACGTCTAATTATTTTTAAATTCCGGCATGTTTTTAGAGAAAATAATATTAACAAATCTTAAAGGTAGGGGTATTATGGTGCTTCTATCTTTGAAACCTTTGAAACCAATTCCGATTGAAACTATATAATTACGTTTATTTTTTTAATTAAAACAATCCACATGAAACTGAACCAACTTATTTTGATCGCTTCTTCTTCCCTTTTACTTTTTTCCTGTGTTAGCAGCAAAAAATTTAAAACTGCACAGGCAGATTATGCTACCCTGGAAACAAAGTTCAAGACCCTGGAAGGAGACATGAATGACTGCAGCACTGAAAAAGCAACTTTGACCCGGGAAAAAGCTGCATTAGAAAGAGAGATCGCTTTACAAAAAACAAGGCTTAAAGACCTTGATGATCAGGTTGCATTTCTGAAGGCAAATAATAACCAGGCATTGAAACAACTGGAAGATCTTTCCGTCATTACAGCCGCACAGGCAGAAAGTATAAAAAAATCAATGGAAAATATTGGTGCTAAAGACAATTATATTATGACTTTACAGCAACAAATGGCCCGTAAAGACTCTTTGAACATGGCCCTGGTAATGAACCTTAAGGGTGCAATCGGAAATATGGATGACCAGGACATTAATATCAAAGTTGATAAAGGTGTTGTGTACATAGATATCTCAGATAAACTACTATTTACTACCGGTAAATATGATGTGACGAGTAATGCAAAAACTGTTTTAGGAAAAGTGGCCGCCGTGTTAAAGAACCAGCCTGATATTGAATTTATGGTAGAAGGCCATACTGATAATGTTCCTTATAAAGGGGGTGTGCTTATGGACAACTGGGACTTGAGTGTAAAAAGGGCAACAGCTGTAGTAAGAATATTACAAAAGCAATACGGTTTGGATCCGGCAAGAATGGCGGCAGCAGGTAGAGGTGAATACAAACCCATAGCCGACAATAATACAAAAGACGGCAGAGCTACAAACCGCCGTACAAGAATTGTTATTTTACCACAACTGGATCAATTCTTTCAGTTACTGGAGCCAAAGAACCAATAATTCATTTTATTGTTATTGAAACCGCCGGTACGCAACGGCGGTTTTTTTGTTTCAAAAACTAAAAGAACAATTTTAACTGATCCAAAAAAATTAGTATTTGTTTATATTGTATCCAGCTTATAATGAAATTTGACTTCAATATTTACAGCTCATTGCTGCTTCCTCCATTTATTCAGGCAGTTTTATTTGCATTTTTGCTGATCATCAGAAGCTATCGCATCGAAAGGATAAGTGACAGATTACTCGGTTTGATATTATTATTGAATGGGATAAAAATTGCTTTTTGGATGCTGGGGTTTGCTGGCTGGTATAATTCACATGATGGATTTACCAGCTTTATGTTCTACTTTCCGTTCAATAATCTCATCTTACTTGGGCCTTTACTATACTTTTATTTCCTAAGTCTTACAAACGCTGATTTTCATTTTAAGAAAAAACACCGCATACATTTTATAATTCCTGTTCTATGGTTGATTTTCATCATTTCAAAATTTCTTATAGACTATGTTTCTTTTTATCCTTTTGCTGTAAGTGAAGAAACCCAATACGGAACAAAGGGTCCTTTTGCTGAGTCTGACAAAAAAATTATACCTGTTGCAATATCTTATTGTGTCTTTTTTTATTACCTGTACCTTACTTTAAAAGAATACAGTCTTTATAAACAATATATAAAGGAGAATTTCTCGGACAGTGAAGAAATAAGTTTTTCCTGGTTAAAAAATATCCTATACGCCATTATTTTTGGTGTGGTTATTCTGTTGCTGTTCTATATTGTAGAAATTGTAATTGGAACCAGCTATGTTATTGACTGGTACTCTTATTTTTTCCTTGGGATAATAACTTATTACTTAAGTATTGCGGGTTACTTTACCCACCCCAAAAATCTGTACCGGTTACATTATACACCGGATACCGCTGCTCAGGAATCAATTAAACCAGAAGAAGTAAAAGAAGATATTGAAAAAGTAAAATGGAAACAGAGGTTATTTAACCACATGCTGGAACGAAAACCATACTTTGAAGCTTCACTTAGTCTTGGTGATCTTGCCAAACAACTAAGTACCAACACTTCGCTTTTATCAAAAATTATTAATGATGGAACTGGCAGTAATTTTAATGACTTTATCAACTCTTACAGGGTCCAGGAAACCATTGAACGATTAAAAAAAGGGGAACATAAATCACAAACCCTTCTTGGAATTGCTTATGACTGTGGTTTTAATTCAAAAGCCACGTTTAACAGGGCGTTTAAAAAAGTAACAGGGCAAAGTCCGATGGAATGGATTAAGCAACACTATGCAGCGTAAATACACAATACAAAAAAGCGGGGAAGGGTATATGCATTTTATTGAACTGGATGCAAAAACCTTACAGCGTTTAACTACAAATGGAAACAAACGTATCATATGCATTCTGAATAATAAAGAAAAGCTTCATGCAGCCATCATAAAAAATAAAGAAGGAATTCACTATATAATGATAGCTGCGAAATATTTAAAAAAGCTCCATTTAAAAAAAGGTGACTGTGTATATGCAAGTCTTGAAATTGACCAAACAGAACTTCAATTCAATATTCCTGAAGAATTTTCAGAAGTATTGGCTACTGATCCTGAAGCCGAAAAGATCTTTAACTCCCTGACACCTGGTAATAAAAGGGGATTAATTGCCATGGTAAACATGGTTAAATCCTCTTTTAAGAAAATTGAACGGTCTCTCAAAATAGCTGAAAAGCTAAAATCAGGAATAACCTCTCCGCAAAAAATGATGAAATAAACAGCAAAACCGCTTTATACAAATCTTATAATCAATTTATTACTTAATCTGAGTCTCAATACTTATTGTTTGATACATTCCGCCTGCTTCAATTTATCATTTGAGGCGACCTGGACATCCGGTATGCTGAAATTTGAGGAATTTATTAATCATCAAAAATATTTTTATGAAACAAGTATTATTCAGCATTACAGCTCTTTTTTTATCGGTCATGGTTTTAGCTCAAAAGGTTAGTTCAAATGATTTTAAAGTACTGGAAGGAAACTGGACAGGTCAATTAACTTACCTGGATTATACCAGTAACAAGCAGGAAACTATTCCGTCAACCCTTAAAGCATCAGTCACCAGGTCAAATAAGTTTGAATTAAAATTCGGGTACCCCGGCGAATCCGGAAAGGGTGGCGCTGATGTCTATAAGATTTCAGAAGATGGGTCTTTGGTTAATAATATGAAAGTTTTGGAAAGAACAGAACAACAAGACGGGACCTTAAAAATAGTATTGGAACAAAAAGGCCCTGATGGAAATGACCACAGACCAGCTACTTTTCATCACATCCTTGAAATTGGAAAAGATAAATTCGTTATGACCAAGATGGTAAAATTCGATAATGAAAAGAATTTTTTCCGGAGAAATCAGTATGAATTTTCCCGCTGAAATTCAGGCAGACAATAGAAATAAATTATTAATGTCTTGATTGAAAAGTTATCTTTTACAGGTAGCTTTTCAATTAAGAAACGGTTTTACCCAGTTTCTTTATCTTAATTAATTCAACGATTAGATAAATTAGTGTTCCCCAGACAGCCAAAACAATTGAATAGGCCATTATCAATAACCAAACTGGTGTTCTGTTTCTTGTGGTCCATAATGTACGCCGATCAAAAAAAGATTTATCTAATACTGCGGGCACACCCCAGCCAACTGTTTTTTCAACCAAAAGATTACCCAGTTCATCATTATCTTCAACTTTTACAGCAAGAACATAATTTCCATTTTCATCGCCCGGTAAATCAGCTTTAGTTATTTCAACTGTTGTGCTGCCACTCGAGTCAGTAGTATATGTTGCATCATCTCCTGCAGAAAGAATTCCTCCCAACCTTTTGATCCCGATTTTTAATTCAACATCCGGAACAGGCACCCATTTATCTTCTTCTAATTTCATTACTTGTGCAGTTATACTTCTTATACCATCTTCATTGAGGGTATCTATTATTATTTTGCTTTTTGTAATCTCAATTTCATTGCTTTGTTCTTCTTCTGTTCCCTCATCTGCCACTGCCAGAAATGTATGTTTTGAAGCAGCATCCCACTTATCTTTTAATTCCGTTGGCAAAAATGCTTTTGCCCTTCCGTTATTATCTGTCTTTACTGTTGCAATCAGGTTTTGGGAATGATAGCTATCCAAGTACAGTTTAAATTCTTTGTTTTTTTGAGGTTGAACCCCTTCGTTGTTTTTTAAACTAGCTGAAATCATCAGGTATTGAACCTGGTTATTGTTATTATAATAACCTAGCATCAGGAATTTTCTTTCCGACTCTTCTTTTTCATCTTCCTGTGCTTTTAAAACAATACTGTTACTTAAAAGAAGAACTAAAACAGTGAAAATGTATAGTATTTTTTTATTGATCAGCTTTTTCATTTTTTTCAGTTATTGTTTCGTGAATGGGAATAATGGGAAATATCCTCACAAAAAAAGTAATGATCAAAAGTGCCCCGGACAAAGATCCCATTGCGATAGCCCACTCTTCCCAGCTGGGGAAATATACTTTATAACTTTGCGGTACATCCTGCATTGGCAGAAAGGGGTGCAGTAAAGTTGGTGTTACGATCAGGTATCTTTTAAACCAGGCCCCCACCACTACCATTATACCAATAATAAACATCGGTAAAGGTTTTCTACCTTTTTTAGTTAATAAAACAAATATTGGAATTACCATACCAATTACAATTGCAAACCAGAACAAAGTAGAAAACTGCCCGGTAAATAACTCAGTTAAATGAGCTTGTTCAGGTTTTTTCATTTTAAATGCCGGTACCAGGTATTCATTTATATTAAAATATAAATACAATAAAGCAAGGAGTACAACGACTTTACCCATTCTGTCAAAATGCTTTTCTGTAATATATTTATCAAGTTTGTAGTAACTGTGAAATACATACATGGCAATGACCACTGCGCCAGCACCAACAAGAAATGCTCCTGAAACAAAATAGGCTCCAAAGTTTGTACTATCCCATCCGGGGCGATAGGTTGTTGCAAATAACCATGATGTAACTGTGTGGATACAAAATGCCACCGGAATGATCATTATGCTAAGAATGATAACAGATCTGTTACCTTTTTTAAACTGCTCTGCAGTACCCTTCCAGAAGTTGCCAAGAAATCGGTAAAGTTTATTTAACCAGTTTACTTTTTTCTCTTTTTGATCGTTAAGGATCTTCAGATCAGGCAAAAGTGGAATATATAAGAGTAACAGGCTTATAAAAAAATAAGTACCGATTACAATTACATCCCATGAAATGGGCGATTGAAGACGACCATGAGCAACCAGGTTTACAAGACGTTCCGGCCGGCCCATATCAACTATGATAATAAGCGATGCAAAAGTGATCGCAGAAACTGCAATAATTTCGGCTATTCTTGTCAGTGGTGTGCTCCAGTGTACATTGGCCAGCCTGAATATTGCGGTAATTAAAGATCCAACCAGGCTGATGGCAACAAAAAATACAAAGTTTGAAATGTATATGCCCCATGAAGCATAATCCCTCATATTGGTTACTACAAGTCCATACTTCAATTGCCGGTAATAAGCGAAGGCCCCAACGAGGCAAATAAGAATCAATATACCGGTCCAGATCATTCCCCGTTTTCCGAATTTTTGTGGAAGCAGGTCCCTGGTTATTTGTTCATTTGATAAAGAAGTTAAATTTTCCACGATCAGTTATTTTTAGTGGTGGTGCAGATCTTCCGGTTTTTGATTTTCAATCCCTGATTCATATGGGAAGCTTCTGTTAACAGGAGGTAAATAATAAACACTTGGCTTGGTTCCCAGGTCTTCCATTAGCCGGTAACCGGCTTTGTCTTTAATCAACGTAGAAAAACGGAAAGTTTCTGCACCATTAGTTACAGAATCCTCATTCATGTCGCCAAACATAAATACTCCGTTGGGGCAGGCGGTAACACAATGAGGAAGCTCACCTTTTCTCACCATATCCGGACAAAAATCACATTTACCAACTGTTCCTTTTTTCTGCGGTACACTTGTTTCGCAGGAATAATGTTGTTTAGATACTTCAGCGGGCAACTCTGGTTCTTCCCAATTAAACACCCTGGTTGAATATGGACATGCTGCCATACAAAACCTGCAACCAATACATCGATCACTATCTATAGAAACAATTCCATCCTGTCTTTTAAAAGTTGCATCAACCGGACAAACCTTTACACAAGGTGGTTCATCACAATGCATACAGGTTGTGGGTTGCCAGTAAGGAGCTTCATGTTCACTATCCTTCATTGAATAGATTTTAACCCAGCTTTGTCCCGGATGAACAAAGTGCATATGATTACAGGCACTCTGGCATTTTTTTAAATTCTTACAACGGGACAGGTCTATTACCATTACAAACTTTTTCCCGGCTATCCCCTTTCTTTCTTCGCTATTCGATAGTGTTGGAATCTCTGGAACAGGTTTCAAATAAGCTTTGTCCACTTCAATAATTTCTCCATCTACTGACAAAAGCTTAACCTTTTCGCCTGTGAGAGCTACGTCTTCGTGTGGTGTAAAAGGGGATTTATCATCATTACAACCAACGGCTGCCATGGTAGCCAATAAACCAGTCAGCAAAAACTCTCTCCTGGTACTGTTATTACCACAACCGTTTTCTTTATTACAGTTACAACTCATTATTTTTTAGTTTGGTTGTTTAATTTCTTTTAACCCAATCATGCAATTCGTCAACTGAAACTTTCTTGCTTTTAGATGGGAGTATGTTTTTATTGATCTCTACAAGGTGGCCATCCTGTGTAAGCATCTTCACAGTTTCTGTTTTTTCTTTTTTGGATGTATTCCAGAATTTTAAAAATGCAAATGATGAAAAAATAGCAGCACCCCAATAAATGAATTTCTTTCTTGATGGTATCCCGGTTGTTTTTTCCATACAGATTTTTGATTAATGCCTGTAAAGTAGCGCCTCGGTTATATCTATTACATTATTATTATCATCTTTTTGTATGAGTTTTATCACAGGAAAATATGGATGAAAACAGTTGTAATAAAAAGCCGGTCAATTAGTTTGACCGGCTTTTTATTACAGCCTAAAATAATTATTTTGAAAATGTCCGCATGAAGTTTACTATACTCCATCTGTCATCTGCATCAGGAATCTTCTTTTTGAAACCTGGCATATCATCTCGACCTTCATTCACTCTGTAAAAATGAGAACCATCGGGTTCGGCTTGAAAACTTGCTTTAGAAAAGTTTCCTGGATCGGTTTTAAGTTGTGCGGCTTTTGAACCATCACCAAGACCTTTGGCTCCATGACATGATTTGCAGTGTGTATTCCACAAAGCTTTTCCATTGGCAATGGAAGATGCATCAGATGCAACAGGGTTTTTCATTTTTTTATAATTATCTGGTACTGGCCAGGGTTTTTGCAGTTCGAAATTTCTAAACCCAGTTATTGATGTTAATACGAATAACCCACCAATAATTATAATAACAGCTGTAATTAAATTCTTTTTCATATTTATAGTATTATTAATTGAGTGTTGAATATTTACATGCAAAATAGCAGCCACTCAAAAGATTAACATTGACATCAATAGGTTGTCTAGCTGATTTTTATCATGTTTTTAGGAATCAGATATTAAATAGAATGTTACAAACTATTTAGTAAAGTAGTTGCTAAGTGCCGTTTCAATGTTTGTCATATCGATAAGTTGTGGTGGTTTTTCATGCATATATAGAAACATTCCAAATAAATCATTTTTTTCATCCAGATCTATGGTTATGCTAATGCTGTCCATATTATGGAAAACCAAGTACCGGTAGTTTTTTAGTTCAAATGATTGCAATGCAGGCCAGTATGTTCTTAAAACATTTTTTGCATTTCGAATCTGATAATAATACTCATGCATAGTTCCATCAAATACACTGCTATCCATTACACTTCTAGTATTTTCTAGTTGTAGTGAATCAGGATAAAATATAACTACGGATCTATTATTAATATGAAAGCTATCTTGAGCTGTAGACCCGGGCTTCCGGAATGGTTTTAAATGCTCATTGGTATGGTTTTTTATTTTATGTGGTTTGCATTTACAACCAGATTGGACAATAAAAAAAACTAACGCAATACCTGCAAGAAACTTAATAAGTTTATGATAATTTCTCATTTACTAAACAGTATAATGATACAAAAAGCCCGAATCGGGAAATCCGGGCCTTGCTATGTGCATCTATGAATGACAAAAACTAAAGAACTCTTAGCTTTTAATAATTCCAAAGCCTTGTAATATTAAACCCAATTAAAAATCTTCCTCCTTTTACCTGGGTACTTTCAATAATATCTGTTGTAGCCGGATCATCTGTTGATTTATCAGTGTATTTAAATGGATTGTTTGAATTGAACATATTATTAATTGATGGATTCAGGTAGTAAAAATTGGTAAAAAACAACTGAAATGAGTGACTGCTTGTGTTAAACTCAATTCCTAATGATAAACTGGGGTTCGGGTTTTTTGTTGCATGCTTAGTAATTGGCTGGTCATAATTAAACATTACAGAAGTAACATTAGTTACTTTATACCTTGCAGATAAAGCAATTGCAAAGTGATCAAATTTCATTGATGGTTTAATTTCCAATGTAGAATCATTCAGTTTTGTATAATACCCATTTACCGCATTTCTATGTGAAAGACTTGGCGCTACCTGAACTGAAAGTTTCTCAGTAAATTTTCGTGCAATCAGCAATTGATGGAAATAAGATAACCTGTCGCTATTATATCTATATATATCCTTATCTGGATCTTTTTTAGTGTTTAATGCAGCGTTTACATAATAGCTTATGCTAACAGGATACTTTCCCTTAGTTTGTGTAAAAACAGAATATTTCAAACTTCCATCCCAAAGCGGTCCGGCTACAGATGAGGTGCCAGCCTTAGGAATTATTGCTGCTGAAGTTTTAGTAAACCCAATTCCTACATTTAATTTATTTACGGGTACATAGCTGATCCCAATCCTGATATTAGATGGAGCAAAGAATCCCCAGAAGTCCTCATACCCCTTGTTCCAGGTTCCAAACCGGTGCATGATATCCATTTCCATTGTGCCCTTAATAGGAACAAGCACTGTTTGGTTGTCACTTATCCATACACTTTCAAAAGTGTTCTTTACGGGTTTCTGCTTTGTAACAGTTTCGGGTTCTTCAGCAACTGTAGAATCCTGTGCTTTATTAACCATTGTTGTTAACAGGAGTATAATGATCATTAATCCCTCCAACAGATAGCCGGTTTTTTTATTTACAAGTTTCATTTTAAATGATTTTAAAATAGTTAATTATTCGGCGCCCCATTCCTGATCCAGTCATACACTTTTTGCCTGTTGTCAGCAGAGGGTATGTATTGCTGCATATCTCCATTTATCATGGTATATAATCTGCTCTGGGTAGGTACTAAAAGATTTACAAAACCACCATTTACAATTTGCTGGTAAGAAACATCAGGTGTCAGATAAGGCTTATGTGCTCCTGTAACATGACAACCGGCATCTGTACAACTTGCATTAAAAAGAGGTTTTAATTCGTTGTTGTAACTAACCTGTTGGGGCGGCGCATTGGGATCTTTTGGTAAATCTGGTTTAATGATATCCTTATAACAACCAGATAAAACAAATCCAAAGGAAATAACTAGTCCGGCAAATATTAGTATCCTTTTCATTTTGATAATTATTTATTATGAAAGTTCATATTACACTCAATGTCAATTTTATCAGCAATGCTTGTGCTGGTAATTCCATAATCACGACAATTGAATGAGAAAAACAACTGTAATCCAAATACATTATAGGGAGTAGCTGCATTAACTGTTGCTTTTGGCACATAATTAAGTTTACCTACAATTGATTTTGTTAATGGAGTTGCCAATTTGCCCTGCCAGGTAAAATCCAATGTTACTATGTATCCGTTGCTATTTGGATCGAATTCTACTTTTGTTGTTTTTATTTTTGCTATATTGGTAACAGTTAGATTTTGAGTGCCTGCTACAATTGCGGTTGTGCCCATTCCACTTATATTACAACCTGCATCCCTACCAGGCTCTCCGGTATTGGAAGTATTGATCTGAACATAACCGCTAAAAAATGTATTTGCGGGATTACTCTCATCAAAAGCCCAGGAATTATCAGCAAGTGGTTGGCCGGTAGTTGTATAGTTCAGCATTTCAGCTGTTGTTACATCACGTACGCCAAATTGATTAAACCTACCGGTTAACAGACCAGAAACTCCAACATAATTTGTCTTCCACAATACACTGGAGTGGGATTTGTCAAATTTCCACTCTGCCGGGTTGCCTGCAGTCATATTGCCGGGAACATGTACATTATTACCCCTGTTGGGAACAAAAGGCTGTGTAAGTTGTATCGGTACAATAAGATCATTATCACGGGTACAACTAAGCATATACCCATAACCGCTTATTAAAATTATTATAATAAGCAGTGTTTTGTTGTTAAAAAGTTTCATGACAATTTATTTTTAGTGAATAGTTTTATATGAGAACTCCGTAAAAATATTTCTACCGGCATGACGATTTTATGACTTTCATCAAAACCTTATATGAGGTTTATCAAAAAGCTCAACCCAAGATGTTTATTAGCAACGAATTCAATAATGGAAAATGCAGGGTTTCCTGGACGAGAAGTTAGTGTTTTACCGGTTTTGCTTTACACGTCTGATTCTGTTTATAACAAAAATCAAAACGAAAACTACCAGCAAAGACATAGCCTGTAAGAGTAAACTATCGGTATAGACTTTCATATCATTCTTTATCGGGTAAAGCATTTCCTTATTACCAGATAAATAGTGAAAGAAATCCTGTAAAAGCAAAAAGAAAAAAACAAGACTGTGCAATAAACTATAGATTGGCTTTTGAGCAAAAAACGGAATAAAAAACAAAATAGATGTGAATGCCCAGATTTTTAAATATATAAGCTGGTTCGAATCTTTGATCTGCTTAAATGAGAAGTCTGGATACAGGTTATATAGGATATAACCAATGAAAGCAAGACCTGTTAGTGCATATGCATACGGCAACAAAAGTTTTAGTTTGTTGATTAATTTATTCTGATCCTTTATAAAATCTGCAAAAAAATGTATTAGAAAATAGAGTAAGGGAAACCCTGCAAAAAAACTAATTAATTCAAGTCTTTCAAGACCTATAAAAAAATCATCATTCATTTTACAGTTGATTTCGCAGAATTGAATTGATAAATAAAATCGATTGACTATTTTATCTCTTCAAATATTCCCGTTTGTTTATTCTTCCGCACATTATCCCAGTGAAAATAGCGGCCATTCATAGCAACATATACACCGGCAGGTAATGATTGTGCAAATGCCAATGCACTGCCTAGATTAAAAAGTCCATCGCTGCTACCAAACTTAATCGGTATCATGGCACCTGTTAGGATGACTGTCTTATCTTTCACTTTTTGGGCCAGCAATTTTGCTGTTTCGCCCATTGTATCCGTACCATGTGTAATAACAATTCTGCTTTCTTCACACTGGTTACACTGATGAGCTATAAGCTCCCGGTCCTGGTCTGTCATTTCAAGGCTGTCTACCATCATCAGGGTTCTTATTTCCACCGGCACTTTACTACGTCCTTTCTCCAACAGTTCATGCATGTGTGTGTCTTTGAAAAAAAGCTGACCGGTGATCTCATTATACTCTTTATCGAAAGTGCCCCCGGTAATAAATATGCGGATTGCCATAATAATTATTGAGGCATGAAGATAAATAATACAGTATTGGTAACAGGCTTAGAAAAATAGTCAGCATTTAACAGGTAATGGCCTTACCTGAAAAATATTTAAGAAAAGAAGCGAAGCGTTTTTTTGTTATTAAATAATTGTTACTTTAGCAGGCCTTTACACAAAAAAGGTCCTTCCGTAGAAACGGACTGACCTCTAACGATTGCTTGCCATATGAAATTCTTAAAGAGTAGTAGTTGTAGCTGTTGCCAGCTTTGAAGATTTTAGCTTTATCTTTGACCTCTAATGTTTGCCCTTCTAACGATTGCTTGCTTATGAATTAATCTTCTGACACGAAAGTAGCGAGTAGTACCTTGTCCTTCAAATCAAATACGGCATTATTTCATCATGCCAAAAGGAAGCGGTATTTTGCAAAAGCCTTGCTGGCAGAGGATTTCAGCAAAAATTTCTGATGATGCCCAACCACTCTACAGACATATTATTTCAACTGATAAAATCGCTGGAAAAGGCCGAAAAAAGGCATTTCAAGCTTTATATCAAACGCAGTTCGGGCAATGAAGATCTCAAGATTGTAAGGCTTTTTGATGCCCTCGATAAACTGAAGGAGTATGATGAAAAACAATTGTTGAAAAAGCTGAAGGATGTGACCAAGCCACAGCTTGCCAACCTTAAAACACACTTGTATAAACAAGTAATGGCTAGTCTTCGCCTGCTGAAAAGCACAGATAGTCTGGACCTGCAGTTGAATGAACAATATGATTATGCCCATATCCTGTATAAAAAAGGGTTGTTCATTCAAAGTCTGCGATTAATTGAAAGAGGTAAGGAAATTGCCAAGGCCAACCAAAAGATAAACATCCTCCCACAATTCATAGGTCTCGAAAAAAGAATTGAGAACCTGCACATCACCCGCAGTATGCTTGACAAAGCAGAGAAGCTGGCGGTTGAAACTTCAGAAGTGATACGACATATAGAAGCTGTTTCAAGATTATCAAATCTTGCTCTGAAGCTTTATAGCTGGTATGTGCAGCATGGCCATGCAAGGAATGAAGAAGACGAAAAGGATATACGTCAATTCATGAAAGACAATCTTGCTAAGCAAAGCTTGCAAGAAACAGGCTTTTATGAAAGGCTTTATTTGTATCAAAGCTTTACATGGTATGCTTTTATTCGGCAGGACTTTTTACAATACTACCGCTACACCAAAAAGTGGGTAGACCTTTTTGATGAGAATCCAATGATGATACGGGTAGAAACAGGTCATTATATCAAAGGCATTCACAATTTACTGAATGCACATTTTGACCTTCGTAATTTCAGGGAGTTTGAAAAAACATTAAAGTTGTTTGAAAAGCTGGCGGAAACACCCAGGGTAAAAGACCATGACAACTTCCGCATACAAACTTTTATATACATCAGCACAGCAAGGATCAACCAGCATTTTATGAAGGGAACCTTTAAAGAAGGTCTTCCGCTGATACCTCCGATAGAAGAAAAACTGGAAGGCTATCATCTTTTTGTTGACAATCATCGTATCATGGTCCTTCATTATAAGTTTGCTATGCTATGCTTTGGCAGCGGTGATTATAAACGTTGTATTGATTACCTTCAAATGATCATACATGATAGGACCAATCTTCGGTACGACCTGCAATGTTATGCAAGAGTGGTGCACATGATGGCACACTATGAACTGGGTAATGATATGCTGATGGAATCGCTAAGCAAATCTGTTTACCGTTTTATGGCCAAGATGAAGAACCTTACATCGGTGGAAGAAGCGATGTTTAAATTCCTGCGGCAATCCATTCCTTTATCACCAAGAGAATTAAAGCCACAATTTGAAAAACTATTGAATACGATCAAACATCTGGAAAAAAACAGGTTTGAGACCCGGGCCTTTGCTTATCTCGATATTATATCCTGGGTAGAAGGCAAAGTGTATAACAAATCAATGAGTACGGTGATACACGAAAAGTACTTATTGAATAAAAGAAGAAAATAAAAGGCTTTTCATTTCTCTGCTTTAAATTTTGTTAATATCTATACAACAGAGCTCAGTACGGAACAAATTCAGCTTTGCCAATAAGATTAAAGCAAAGCTTACACCCATATTTATTCTGATGCTTTACCAGTTAACTTTAAGGTGAAAAATAATTACTATGCACTCATTCGATTATACCCAACGGGCCCGCCGCTTTGTCTATCGCTATCCTTTTTTGAATAGTGTGTTGATGCAAGTTAGCTTTTGGGTGCTTGCAAATATGGCACTGGCCATATTGTTGCACTTTGTTTATACATCCGTACATGTAAATATGCCGCTGCCCTTGCCTCCCAGTCTCGGCCCCACGGTATTCACAGGCATCATTATTGGCATTGTGTATGGAATCGTACAAGGTACCACCGATCATTTTCTTGATAAACAATTCTTCCGTAAACGGAGCCTTGGTATTACATTCCTGTTGAAAGTGGTTATATCGCTGATTACCCTTGTATTGCTTCTCGGATTGGTGAGGTTTGTGTTATTTGAAAAAATCATCCTGCCTGCTCTATTCAAAGGTAGATCACCGCTGAATGATGAATCCTGGAATTATATTTTTCTGATCTTTCTTTTGTATTATTTTATTATGACACTGGTGATAACTTTTGTAATACAGGTGAATAAAAAATATGGACCAGGAGTATTGGTTCCGCTACTGTTGGGCAAATACCGCCAGCCAAGAGAAGAAGAAAGGATATTCATGTTCATGGACCTTAAATCATCTACCTCTATAGCCGAGCAGTTAGGCCACTTGCGGTACAGTAGTTTTATCCGTGACAGTTTTATGGATATTAACCAGGTGATAGGTGCACACCGTGCAGAGATCTATCAATATGTAGGAGATGAGATAGTTTTAAGCTGGCGCATCAAAGAAGGACTTGATGAACTGGCCTGTATTCGCTTTTATTTTGCCTGCAGCAAACAGTTTGAACAAAGAGCTGCACATTATACAAAGCAATATGGCATGATCCCTTTCTTTAAAGCTGGTGTACATATGGGCAAAGTAATGGCCGTTGAAATTGGTGAAATGAAAAGAGACATTGCCTATCATGGGGATACCATTAATACAGCAGCAAGGATTCAAAGCCTTTGCAATAAGTTTGAAAAAAGTTTACTGGTATCAAAACCATTTACAGAGCATCCTTCATTTGATAACAGTTTTGCCTGCTCTGCTCTGGGTATGGTTACCCTGAAAGGAAAAGAACAGCCGGTAGAATTGATGAGTATAGATGCGGAATTATCCAATTGAAGTTTCTACAATTCCTTAACATTTTTTTTGTAAGCATTGGTTCTATTGTTGGTCATACTGTTATTATTTCATCCTTAAAAACGTACAGTATGAAAAAAGTTTTTATTCTTTTATCTGCCATGGGTTTATTTGTGGCTGCTGATGCACAGCCAGGCCACCGCAATGGACGCCGTGGAAATGTAGGTGTCAGCGTAAATGTTGGCATCGGTGGCCCACAATCGGGTTTTTTTGCAGCCGACCGCAGGCTACGGGAAGAAATTGCCCGTATCAACTTTAAGTACGACCGAAGAGTAATGCAGGTCAGGAACAGCTTTTATATGCGTCCGGTGGTGAAAGCCAGAAAAATCCGTTCGCTGGAAATACAGCGTCAGCGGGAAATAAGAAAAGCTCAGTTTAAATTTGGCCGTTATAATCATGGCCCCCGCAGGTATTAAATTGTAAAGGAAGAAAACCAGTTAACAATAACCCCGTGTATTAGCGGGGTTTTTTTTATTTGTTTCAGTAGTATTATGTAATGTGCCTTAACAAATACAAAATTTATCAATTGGCGGCAAGTAATTATCTTTCCGGCATGAAAAGATTGGCACCATGGTTAGTATGCACCGTATTATTTATAGCAAGCTGTAAAAAGAAGACGGACGATACAACACCCCCACCACCTCCACCACCGGTGATAACAGATAATGATCCGATACTGCCTGGCAATCCAACGAATGCAGTTACATCTACCAGTTCTCCTGAAAACTATTTGAAGAACAATGCTTATTATAAAATAAGTTATAGTAAAAGTCGTGGCACCAGCAACTGGGTAGCCTGGCATCTTGAAAGCGGTGACTTGGGAAGTACCCCCCGGCAGGATGATTTTCGAGGCGATGCAGGACTTCCAGGAGGTTGGTACCAGGTACAAACTACAGATTATAGTGCAAGTGGATTTGACCGTGGGCATATGTGTCCATCAGCAGATCGTACAGTTTCTGTACCTGCCAATTCTTCTACATTTTTAATGACAAATATTTTTCCGCAGGCGCCCAATCTTAATCAGGGACCATGGGAGGGGCTTGAGGATTTTCTCCGCAACTCCTTAGTGGGTACTTCTAATGAAGCCTTTGTTTTTATGGGTATTACCGGTGCCGGTGGTTATGAACCAAGCGGATTAACCACTTTTATTGCTAATGGAAAAATAACTGTGCCATCTAAAGTTTGGAAAGTAGCTCTAATAATACCAAAAGGAAATGGTGACCTTGCCCGTATTCGCAGCAATGCAACTGTAGTAGTTGTAAACATGCCAAATGATAACAGGCTTTTTAATACGACCCCATCAGGAAAGAATGCATGGCGCAATTATCTTACTTCGGTGAATGCACTGGAGGCTGATGCAAATGCAGCGGGTATTCCGCTGAATTTATTTAGTTCGGTGCATGACAGCATTAAGACCATCTTAAAGACTAAAATTTATCAATAGGTAATCCAAAAGCAGGAAATAAAATAAGATGTTATTTCCACTTTATATTACAACCAATGCTTGGGCGTTGCTCAACCGATACAGTTTCTCCATTTATTAAACTATCCAGTGAATTTCTTATATCAACACCTGTTACTGGTATTCCGTTTCCAGGGCGAGAGTCATCAAGCTGCCCTCGATAGGCAAGCTTATTATTTCTGTCGTAGATAAAAAAATCGGGAGTACATGCTGCATTGAAAGCTTTAGCTATTTCTTGTGTTTCATCATAGCAGTAAGGAAATGGATAGTTTAGTTTTTGCGCAACTGCTTTCATTTTTTCAGGTGAGTCTTCTGGATGTGTTATCACATTATTGGCACTGATGGCCAGAAAACCAATACCCTTGCTATTATAGTCATTGGCCAGCTTTACCAGTTCTTCATTTACATGTACTACAAAAGGACAATGATTGCAAATGAACATGATGACGGTTCCATTATTTCCTTTAATTGTATCAAAAGAAACGTCATTACCCGAAACTGTATCAGGTAATGTAAAGAAGGGAACTTTTGTTCCCAAAGGTATCATTTCAGAATATACTCTTGCCATTTTACGAAGATACAATCATTCGATTTTTGCTAATTAAACATTCACTTTAACTAAAATGAAAAAGTCCTATATTTAATCAAATCATATTATTATGCCTACAACTAAAGCTTATGCAGCATTGGATACTACGTCTCCCTTAATTCCTTATTCCATTGAACGGAGAAATCCAAAACCACACGATGTACAGATCGAGATTCATTACTGTGGAGTTTGTCATAGTGATCTGCACTTTGTAAAGAATGATTGGGGCATGAGTACATACCCTTTGGTTCCGGGTCATGAAATTGTTGGTAAGGTAACTGCGGTCGGAAATCATGTAAAGAAATTTAAAGTTGGTGACCTTGCCGGTATCGGTTGTCTTGTTGATAGTTGCCGAACATGTGATAACTGTAAAGATGGGCTTGAACAATATTGCATTAATGGCTGGGTAGGAACTTATGGAGGACAGGAAAAAGATGGGAGCGGTGCTACATATGGTGGTTACAGCAAGTCAATACTGGCTCATGAAGATTTTGTATTAAAAATCTCAGATAAATTAGATTTGGCAGCAGCAGCTCCATTGTTATGTGCCGGCATTACGACTTATTCTCCGCTCCGTCATTGGAAAGTTGGCAAAGGTCAAAAAGTTGGTATACTAGGTCTAGGTGGTTTAGGACATATGGGTGTAAAACTTGCTGTAGCAATGGGTGCGGAAGTAACCATGCTCAGTCATACTCCCTCAAAAGAAGCTGATGCAAAAAGATTAGGAGCACATCAATTTATCCTGACAAGTGATGAAGAGCAAATTAAAAAAGTAAGCGGCTACTTTGATTTTATATTAGATACCGTTTCAGCTCCGCATGACTATAACTTTTATCTGGGCTTATTAAAAACAAATGGCACTATGGTCTGTGTGGGTGTTCCGCCTGAACCAGCACAGATACCTGCTATGAACCTGATATTTGGTCGTAAAAGTATTGGCGGTTCATTGATTGGAGGGCTGCCTGAAACTCAGGAGATGCTTGATTTTTGTGCAGAGCATAATATTGTAAGTGACATTGAACTGATAAGGATGGACCAGATCAATGAAGCATATGAAAGACTGGAAAAAAGTGATGTTAAATACAGATTTGTGATTGATATGTCCAGCTTATAATGATTATATAAACTTTAAAGTAGAAAAGCTGCTATCACTATTGCAGCTTTTCTACTTTAGTTAAATCATTAATCACTTCTGCTTCATTAATTTTAAAGTATTCTTTTACTTTTAATGCTAATCCTTGTCTTACTACAAGTATTAGTTTTGTATCAGTCAGTGAAATAATTTCTTTTAACACAGTGTAAAACCCTTTCCCTTCCAACTCAAGAGGTCCTATCTCATCAATTATCAGCCATTCATTAATTGAAATTGCATCAGAAAGTATTCCAGTTGCTTTTTCAAATGCGGTTTTACTAAAGATGTACCGCCCGACAGATAAAGTTTCTTTCTCATCCTCAGTAGCTTCCATTGGGAACTGTTCTTTAGTATGAACATTCATAAAGAAACGTTTGCCATTAATAACAGGGGTAAGAATTCCGTACACATCATTTCTGTTGGTCGACCAATTGTATAAAGCAGTTGTTTTCCCGGATTGGATCGGACCGGTGAGGATATAGATCCTTTGTTGGAAATATGAACTAGTTAGTGAGTTTACAAGTATGGTCTTGGCCGCAGTTTTAATTTTTTTCCAACTTTTAAGTTCAGCATTTTGTTTCCAGCTTTGTACAATTAAATGCTGCATAGTTGGCAAAAGTTGCAGTGTTGCCTTTATTTCCTGCTGCAAGCCCGATTTTTTCTTTTGTAACCAGCGGTGCAAAATTTGCTTTAATAAAGGGCTGATGATAAATACCCAGCTTAATACGATTATAAAAGAACGTAGCAGAATCCTAAAGACAATATGCGATGGAAGCAAAGGCTTACCGATGTTAAAATAAGATTGGATATATATCCCAATCAATACTATCCATACAATGAACAATAATTTCTTTAACTGTCTTTTTTTCTTAATAGAGGACGAATGTGAAAATATTCCATCTTTTTTTAATTCAAAATGAAATTCCTTTAGTTTACTCCATCTTTCAATTTGCTTCGGTAAAATGGATGCCCACCATCCAACCAGCAGACCAGTTATTAAGTGAATCAACACATATGCAGCGCCAATCAATATACTATAATTAGTTTCCGTCTTTTGTTTGGTCAGTCCATTGATAAAATTGTTCACAACAGTCCAAAGATCATTTCCATACACAATTGTAAGCATCAGTATTCTTTGTAAACCAGATTCCAGAAGTGACAACACGGCCAGTATAATACAAGAGACACTGTAAAACTTTCTGTTTCTTAGAAATAGCAACTCACCTAAAAATCCCTGGAAGAACACTGCAATATAGGCTGGAGGCGGTGCCTGAGGACTCAGCATCATTTTAAATATCGCAACAATGATAGTGGCTTTGACAATGGCACCTTTATTTGGCACATACCAGGCAATAAGACATATACAGACAACAGCCGAACTGCCTACTATCAAACCAGATACAGGAATCTTTAATCCATGTATGATGCCCCCAAGCATAGCTTCACACAAAACCCAAAGAGCTATAAGGCGGTAATAGATTTGCTTATTCATTAAACATTTATAATAATCATATTAGTGTAATTCGTGGCCAACCTAATCATCAATTACACTAACTTTAAAAACTAATACTAAAGATAACTTGCTGCATTTTATTCTCAACGATAAAACGATTGCTACTGATAAACCTGCGGGAATGACGATGCTGGATTTCATCCGTTATCATCAACACCTGATGGGGACAAAAATCGGTTGCCGTGAAGGTGATTGCGGCGCCTGTACGATCTTGGTTGGCGAAATTTCAGAAGGAAAGCTTGTATATGAATCTATGACAAGTTGCCTGATGCCCTTGGCTAATGCAGCCGGAAAACATATTGTAACGATTGAAGGATTGAACTTTCCAGATACATTAAACCCCATACAACAAGCAATGGCTGATGAAGGTGCAACGCAGTGCGGATTTTGCACACCGGGGTTTGTGGTCTCACTGGCCGGTTTTTGTTTGAATGATAAAAGTGAAAATGCGATTGCAGCTGTTGATGGTAATATCTGCCGCTGTACGGGTTACAAATCAATCGAACGGGCAGCTAAGAAAATTGAAACGATTGCAAAAAAGAAAAATGGAGTTGACACAATTGAGTTTGTTACTCAGCGTAAAATTTTACCCCACTATTTTTCCACTATTAAAGAACGGCTTGTTGCATTAAGAAAAGAAAGAAATCCTTTACATATTTCACCTGATTCAATACCAGTTGGCGGCGGTACCGATCTATATGTACAGCATCATGAAGATATGGTTCATGCTGATAGCCACCATGTATTTGATCATCCGGAACTGAATGTTATTACTAAGGATGGAAGCAAGTGCATACTCGGTCCTTCAGTTACAGTAAGCGACCTCATGGCTTCACCTGTTATTAATGAAGCATTTCCTTTGTTTCAGCAATATGCAAAACTTATTTCTTCCACACCAATAAGAAATATGGCAACTATTGCCGGAAACTTTATCAATGCATCCCCAATTGGCGACTTTACTATTTTCTTTTTAGCCTTAGACGCATATATTATTTTAAGTGATGGAAAAAATAAAAGGGAGTTACCGCTAAGATGGTTATATAAAGGTTATAAAGAATTAGATAAGAGACCTGAAGAATATATTTCTCAGATATGGTTTAATATACCAGGTAAACATTCCTATTTCAATTTCGAAAAGGTCAGCAAACGTACACATCTTGATATTGCAAGTGTGAATACTGCCATTCATTTAAAAATAAAAGATGGTGTGATCGAATCAGCAGGTGTGTCTGCCGGTGGTATAGCGCCTATCCCAAAATACCTGGAGAAGACAAGTGATTATTTACAAGGTAAAAAACCGGGTAAAGAAATGATTGATGAAGCAATATCCATCATGCAAACTGAAATTTCACCGATCAGTGATGCAAGAGGAACCAAAGAATATAAAAGCCTATTGCTTGCTCAATTAATAAGGGCTCATTTTAATTCATTGCAGCAATGAAGAATATAGACTCCTATACACATGTAAGAGGCGAATCGGTTTACCTGGATGATATACCGATGACGCAAGGAACTTTATTTGCTGCAGTTTTTGATTCGCCTGTGGCACATGGCAAAATAAAAAAACTGGATATTAAAGAGGCTGCTGCAATGTCTGGTGTTGTACAAATCTTTACAGCAGCTGATATTCCTGGTGAAAATCAGATTGGCGGAATAGTTCCTGATGAGGAGTTATTGGCACACACTCATGTTCATTTCTGTGGAATGCCGGTTGCTTTAGTTGTTGCTAATTCGGAAGAAGCAGCAAGGGCAGCAGTTAAAATAATAAAAGTTGAGATTGATCAATTGCCAATTATCACCGATCCAAGAGAAGCAAAAGAAAAAGGAGAATTGATTATTGCACCCCGGACATTCCAGTTGGGTGATACAACAAATGCTTGGAGTAAATGTGATTATATTTTTGAAGGACAAACAGAAACCAACGGGCAAGAACATCTTTATATTGAAACACACGGGGCTTATGCAGTGCCACAGGAAAATGGTGCCATCAGAATTTATTCTTCCACGCAAGGACCAACAGCGGTACAACGAACTGCTGCAAGAGTGCTGAATACTCCAATGAACCAGGTAGAAGTAGACACAACTAGACTCGGTGGTGGTTTTGGTGGTAAAGAAGATCAGGCAACTACATGGGCTGTACTTTGTGCTTTAGCAGCATATCATTTAAAGAAGCCAGTGAAATATTCTCTGCATCGGATGGAAGATATGCGAATGACCGGAAAACGGCATCCTTATTCATCAGATTTTAAGATCGGTTTGAACAAGGAATTAAAAATACTTGCTTATGAAGCTACTTTTTATCAGAATGCAGGTGCGGCTGCTGATCTTTCACCGGCAGTGATGGAGAGAACCTTGTTTCATTGCAATAACACTTATTTTATTCCCAATGTAAAAGCTACGGCTTATAGTTGCAGAACGAATCTTCCGCCGAATACTGCCTTCCGTGGATTTGGCGGACCGCAGGGAATGTTTGTAATAGAAGCGGCCATTGCCAAAGCTGCAGAGTCATTGAACATTCCTGCTTATGAAATTCAACAGAAGAATTTATTGCAGACTGGTGATGAATTTCCCTATGGCCAAATAGCGGTGAGTGAAGCCGGTGAGTGCTGGAATAAAACAGATGAGCTATTTGACATTAAACAAATTCAAAAAGAAGTAAATGAGTTTAATGCATCAAATAAAGATTATAAAAAAGGGATGGCCATCATGCCTATCTGTTTTGGAATCTCTTTTACCAAAACATTGATGAACCAGGCCAGATCGTTAGTACACATATACACAGATGGCAGTGTGGGCATCAGTACCGGAGCCGTAGAAATGGGACAAGGAGTAAATACAAAAATGCTGCAAGTAGCCGAACGGGTATTCTCGATTCAATCATCAAGAATAAAAATAAACACAACTAATACCTATCGTATTGCTAATACTTCCCCCACTGCAGCAAGTGCCGCAGCTGATCTGAATGGAAAAGCAACAGAGATTGCCTGCCATGCAATTTTGAACCGATTGAAATCCATTGCAGCTGAAGAGTTAAATAGTTCTGCTGATGCAATAGAAATAAGAGATGAGTTCATTTATAACAATAAGCAAAAAACAGATCTTACCTGGAACAAACTGGTAATGGCTGCTTATACAAAACGAATCAACCTATCAGAACATGCCCATTATACACCGCCAGGAATTCATTTTGATGCTACTAAAGAAAAGGGTCATCCATTTGCTTACCATGTTTATGGCACTTCTATTACAACTGTTACGATAGATTGTATTCGTGGTATCTATGAAGTAGATGCAGTGAAAGTGGTGCATGATTTTGGGAAAAGCATGAATAAATTAATTGATATGGGACAATGTGAAGGGGGCATTGTACAAGGCATCGGCTGGATGACGATGGAAGAAGTGGTGTATAACAAAGAAGGAAAACTTCGCAGCAATGCACTGAGTACTTACAAAGTGCCCGATATTTATTCTGTGCCAAAAGAAATAACTATACATCCGCTGGCTACAGAAAAAGAAAATCTTGCTATTTTCAGAAGCAAGGCCGTTGGTGAACCTCCGTTGATGTATGGCATCGGTGCTTACTTTGCTTTATACAATGCTGTAAAAGCATATAATCCTGATGCCAATATTTCATTTGATGCACCGATGACACCGGAGAAAGTGTTGATGAACCTTTATCCCAACTTCTAATAGTTATCAATAAAAATTCATGCAGAGAAGTTTATTGGTATGGCGTTTAATCAAAAATAATTTACAGCGTTCAGTTCCTGTAATGCTACTCTATGTATTGGAAAATAAAGGCAGTAGTCCCGGAAGACAAGGATTCCATATGGTGGTGAATACGAATGGCGATATGGAAGGTTCCATAGGCGGGGGAATTATGGAACACAAGTTTGTAGAGTTGGCAAAAGAAAAGTTGAGGGGGGGCATCCTGGAGTCGGATGTTAAAAAACAAGTTCATGATAAATTGTCTGCCAGTAACCAAAGTGGTATGATCTGTTCAGGAGAACAAACAATTTTCATGTACCCGGTACAAGAAAAAGATTTGAATACAGTTCAGCAAATCATTCGATCGCTGGAAGAAAATAAAAAAGGAACACTGATACTTTCTCCCGATGCTATTCAATTCTCGGATATTGTTCCTGAAAAGGATTATGTCTTCAGTTTTCAATCTGAAGACGATTGGATTTACAAAGAAAAGACAGGCTACAAGCATCAGCTTTTGATTATTGGTGGCGGCCATTGTTCACTGGCTCTTTCCCGTTTAATGCGTACAATGGATTTTTATATCAGGGTGTATGACGATAGGGTGAACCTGAAAACAATGCAGGATAATGATTCAGCACATGAAAAGCATTTTGTAAGTGATTATACAGAACTGAAAGATATTATTCACTCCGGCAAAAATTATTATGTTGTTATTATGACCTTTGGTTATCGTACAGATGATATAGCACTACGGTCATTATTGAATAAAGATTTCAGCTACATGGGTGTGTTAGGCAGCAAAAAGAAAATGGAAAAACTTTTTTCGGATTACAGGGAACAAGGAATTAATGAAAAACTGTTGAAACAAATCCATACTCCCATTGGTCTGGATATTAAAAGCCAGACACCGGAAGAGATTGCTGTGAGTATTGCAGCAGAGATTATTAAAGTAAAAAATAGCAAGGCCAGGAAAATTCTATAAAGTAATACACAATTGATAAACGGTTTGCTGCAGACAAATCTATTTCATAACTTGACTGCCTAAATTTATTAAAATGATCTTCGTATATATTTTTGTTGGCCTGATCGTAACCTTGTTACTCGTTGCGGCATTGATGCCTAAATCTTATAGCATCGAAAAGAACACTATAATCAAACTCCCTGTTACCGATGTAATGACCCGCATCAGTGATCTTAATTATTATAGTAAGTGGAATCCCTGGCAACAAAGTGATCCAACTGCAAAAAGTACCATTACAGGTACACCCGGCACGGCGGGACATAAATATGCATGGGAAGGAAAGAAGGTTGGGGTTGGTAGTCTTACATTATTAAGTACAGACAGCAAGCATATTCACTTTCTATTGGAGTTTTTTAAACCCTGGAAAGCGAAGGCAAAAGATAATTGGTCATTTGAACAATGGGGTGATGGAAAAGAAACAAAAGTAACCTGGCAAAACAGTGGAGATCTTCCTTGGCCAATGGCAAGATTGATGGGGCCGATGCTAAATAAGAATTTGAGCCATCAGTTTGAACAAGGATTGAAAAACCTGAAGAAAATGTGTGAAAGCAATTAGCCGATTCTGAGACTTGCAGATGATAGATGAAGTCTGCTATTTAAAATTTTTTCAATTCGGTTACGGTCTTTTCGTTTTTAATACTACCAGTATTTATTGTTGATGCCGGCTCAAACAGCATTACTTCTACTTCTTCTTTTGCATTAGGACGATGTGTCACCATTTTGGGAACGATCAGGAATTCACCCTCATTTACAGTTATAGTTTTATCGCTGAACTCCATATCAAAACTTCCTTTTACCACATAAAACAACTCATCCTCATTCTCATGATGATGCCAGTCAAACGGGCCTTTGAATTTTACCAGTTTCACCTGTTGCCCGTTCAATTCTCCGGCTATACGTGGGTTCCAGTAATCATTGATTAGAGAGAATTTTTCGAATAGGTTTATCTTTTCCATTTTCTTTTAATTATCCACAAAGTTACAAAGCCGACAAGAGGAGAGTTAAATGATCGAAATTTTATCTGCTGTTGATTTTGCTTTTTTTCTCAATTCGTTCATGTCAGCACCTTTTTCATCATGTACTAACGCCACAGCCATTCTGCGAAAAGGTCTTGTTGTTGGTTTGCCAAAAATCCTTACATCAGTATTGTTTTCATTTAATGCTTCTTGAACTCCGTTAATAGTAAATATATCTGCAGACTTATTGGCCAATACTACAGCACTTACTCCGGCTCTTTCCAGTTTTATTTCCGGAATGGGTAAACCAAGAATTGCTCTGGCATGTAATTCAAACTCGGAAAGATTTTGTGTACCAGCCAATGTTACCATACCCGTATCATGGGGCCGTGGGCTTAATTCAGAAAAGTAAACACCATTATCTGTAAGAAAAAATTCAACGCCCCATAATCCGGCACCTGTTAAAGCAGTTGTCACTTTCTTTGCCATTGTACAAGCATCGTTATAGTCTTTTTGGCTTATAGCCACTGGTTGCCAGCTTTCCTGATAGTCACCTCGTTCCTGTCTATGGCCAATAGGTGGACAGAATAATGTTTCTCCATTCTTTTGTGTAACAGTAAGTAATGTTATTTCTGTATGAAAAGAAATAAATTCTTCTATGATGACTTCTTTTATATCACCTCTTGAATTTGTGATAGCATAATCAAAAACAGTTTGCTGATCGTCTTTCTTCTTTAAAACGCTTTGCCCTTTTCCGCTGGATGACATTAGTGGTTTCACTACACATGGCATCCCTATTTGTTCTACTGCATTCTTAAATTCTTCAAAAGATGAAGCATAAAAATATTTTGCAGTTTTAATTCCGAGCTCTTTACTTGCCATATCCCTGATCAGTTTCCGGTTCATGGTGTAGTTGGCAGCTTTTGCACTTGGTATCACTTGAATGTTTTGCTTCTCGTATTCATAAAACCGTTCAGTTCTTATAGCCTCTATTTCCGGTACTATCAAATCAGGTTTATACCTGGAAACAACAGCATCAAGCTCATTTCCATTTAGCATATCAATCACTTCAAAATCATCAGCAACCTGCATGGCCGGTGCTCCGGCATAACTATCAATAGCAATTACAGTTTGTCCCAGTCTTTTTAAAGCTATCACCAGCTCTTTACCTAATTCACCGCTGCCAAGTAAAAGAATCTTTTTATGCATTTGATAGAATTGATATGGATAAAAAATATCCATATTTTAAAAATGAGTTATCATTAAAGATAAAATGAATTTAAACTAGCCCCCTGATTTTTTTATACATATTATGCATGATCTGCATGTGCGGTGCTGTTAATACAGCAAGGGCCAGAAAAATATAGAGAATTATTGCCTGGTTATTGATGAAGAAATAACCAGCAACACCGGTTATAATTATTCCTCCGATGGCAAGGCTACTGTAAAGTAAAATCTGATTTATAATAGTTTTCATAGGAAATAAATTCCCATTTTTAAGAAAAGTGATAATGTTTTTTAGAGATAAAACTGAATGCCAGCATACAAAATAAAACGTAAACCCCAGAATTAAGGGTAGGTTATAAAGCACAAAAACAAGAATTGCAAATTGTATTAAAAAGTTATCCGGTACAGCCTTACTTGTACCAGAAATCAGGAAATAAATAAATATACTTGAAAAGAAAAGCAGTAATACAAACGAAAGTATGCTGTTGTTATTTACTTCAATAAAAACAAGAGCAGTATTAAAAGAATCATTTAGACCTGCTGCATTTACTAGTTTTATTAACTCCGGAACATTGCTTAATAAAATGACCGCTAATATTACAAGTCCGTAACATGAAACCAATATTTTACCCTGAATCGTATCTGTTTGTAAAAAAAATAAATCTGTTTCACCAAAATGATATGCTGACAGAAGTACAAAAAGTATGATACCAATAAAAGGAAAAAATACCAGGATTAGTCCGAATAAAATCAACCGTAATAAGTATGCTGCAAGGAATCTTACTTGGGAGAACGGTTTATTATCTTTTTGCGACGTACCATAAGCAACCAAAACATCAACGGCACCATGAGGTATGCCCAATATTATAATACCTGCACCAAAGAGATAAAATTGAACTTGTGTATCAATTTGAAAAAAATATTGATCAAGTACAAAAAAGGCAAAACCAAAAAATAATAATATAATTCTATCCAATCCCATATTTATAAATAATAACAGGGATACCCAGTTAGTATCCCTGTTACTTAAATGATTTTATGCACTGGCAAGTTCTTTTTCTTTGTCAGACTGAATCAATGCATAAATTACAAGACCAAAACCGATTTTATTAATGGCATCACCAATGTTGTAAACAACATCCAGAGATACGCCTTCTAAAACTTTTACCCCAAACAGACCACCTTCTGTACCTGCAATATATCCAATTGGATAAATAGCCCATCCAACTAATACAAACCAGGCAAGGGCTCTAACTGCTTTTGCAACTGAAGGACCGGCATTGTTTGCGAGTTTAGCTACCTCACCAAACCAAACCAGGTATACAATATAAAAGTATCCGATGCTGCTTACAAAACCCCAGATCCAGCTTTGAGTCTCAGCCGGATAAATTGCTTCACCTATATAACCCGTTACCAGCATGAACACAGATGCCGCAATAAGTTTCCATAGTAAACCCATCTTAGCTCCTGCTTTTTTGGTTATAAGATAAAATTCGACACACATAAGAGGTACGGTTAATAACCAATCCACATATCTGAAAAATGTGGGCGACTCATTTGTTGCAAGGTTATAGTCCCGCATGTAATAATAATGCACTGCTGCAATAAATGTAATTAGCCCGGAAACCAACAAGGATGTTCTCCATTTCTTGTCTGTATTCCATGTTTCAAAAAAGAAAAAAACGGAGGCTGCAAGCATAGCCATACACCCAATAAAAAAAGTGAAGGCTACATAGTTGTCATTAGAGATCGCCTTGATCTCAAGGAGTGTGTAGTTCATATGTTTAAATATGTATTAGGTTAAAAAAACAATTAAAAGACATCTTTTTGTTTACTCTTGCGCATTAAAATATTAAACAAAACATTTCTTCTGAAGGTTTATAAAAAGCAGAATTTATTTTTATAAAATGAATGTGCCGATGCACATGTGATGCATTATTCAAACATTGTTTAAAGAACAAAATGATTTTACTTGGAATGCTAAACAACTATAAATCCTTTTTCAATCATTACTGAGCGGATAATTACAATGCAGATTTGCCGGATATATTATTCAAAGACTATTGGTTCAACTTATTCGTTAAATAATCAGCTACCTTTTAAACAAAAAGTGAAAACTATTTTATCTGATACTATATATTATTGATTTGTATCTGGTTAATTTTATAGTTTCAGAATGCAGAATTTGTAATAAGACTATACGTTTAATTTTCAACTATGAAAACTAAGTGTTGGATTGTATTTTTATTTTGTTTACTTGTTGGGTGTTCAGTCAGCAAAAATCCTTTACGAAAACAAGTAAAATTGTTACAGAAAGGGATTATTAAAGATGATACCAGTTATGTCTATGCACTTCCTTACGAAGCCGGTAAGTCGTTCCGTGTAATACAAGGTTATTTCAGTCCTTTTACTCACAAGCAAAGGGCTGCTCTTGATTTTAATATGAAGCGGGGAACAAATATCACTGCTGCAAGAGGTGGTATTGTTGTTCGGGTAAAAGAAGATGGCACCCTGGGAGGATTGAAAAAGAAATTCCGAAGCCATGGAAATAATATTGTGGTACAGCATGAAGATGGATCGAGATCCGGTTACTGGCATATACAACATAATGGCGCCTTGGTAAACGTTGGCGATACCATTAAACAGGGGCAGGTGATTGCACTAAGCGGAAAAACTGGATATGCCTGGGTGCCGCATCTGCACTTTCTGGTATGGGCTTTTAATAAAGAAGGAAAATGGCAACAGATAGCTACTCGGTTTCAGACTACTAAAGGGATAAAGTATTTGCGTGGCTGGAAAAAATATAAACGACCCGTTGATTAAGCTATTTTTGATAAAACAGTTCGTTGTCTTTACAGGAAATATATCAGCAGTTTATTACCGGCATACAAAACACCACCTGGCTGGAATATATTGCCGTTTTTGCAGGCATTACCAGTGTTTGGTATAGCCGAAAAGAAAACGTCCTGGTTTATCCTGTAGGGCTCATCAATACGATAATCTACATCTATTTAAGTTTCAAATTTCATTTACCAGGTGAGGCCAGCGTAAATTTTTATTATTCTTTGATGAGTTTTTATGGTTGGTATATGTGGCTGAAAAAAGATCAGCAACAGGAGATTATTTTACATATCAGTTTTTCCAACAGGAAAATGCAGCTTTACCAGGTTCTTTTCTTCCTGTTCTTTTATATCACACTTTATATTTCTCTTGTGTACTTAAAGGAAAATTTCTTTGAAGGTGCCATACCTTGGGCTGATGCCTTTGCTTCGGCCACGGCATTTACCGGTATGTGGTTGATGACAAGAAAAAAAGTAGAAAGCTGGTATTGGTGGATTCTCACAAATATTTCTTCTATCCCATTGTATTTTGTAAAGGGTTTAGTATTTACAAGTGTTTATTATCTTATACTACTTGTGATGGCTATATTTGGTTTAACAGCCTGGACACAAAAGGCAAAGTCACAAAATGTTTAAAAAAGTTGTTATCATAGGGCCCGAAAGCACCGGTAAAAGCACATTGTGTGAACAGCTTGCACAACATTATAATACAGTGTGGTGCCCGGAGTATGCAAGGAAATACCTGCTTGAAAATGGAACTGATTATACTTATGAGGATCTGCTTACAATAGCAAAAGGACAAATTGGGCTGGAAAATGAATACATAAAAAAAGTTGCTGAAAAAAAATCCCTGCTTTTCATAGATACTGATATGTATGTTATGAAAGTCTGGAGTGAATTTGTTTTTGGAAAATGTCATCCTTTTATTCTTGATCAGATTAAAAAAAGAGAATATGACATGTACTTATTGTGCAATACTGATCTGTCCTGGATAAAGGATGAGTTGAGAGAATATCCTGATCTGGAAAGAAGACAGCAATTGTATAATATTTATAAGGATATTATGAAAAAGCAATCAACACCATGGGCGGAAATAACTGGTAACCCTTCCAAAAGGTTATCAAAAGCCATTTCGGTTGTTGAAGGTTTAATGAAACAATTGTAACTATTTTCGTTTCAGTATGAAACTATTCTTCCAAAAAAATCACAGGCTTATTTTTTACGGTATGTGGCTCCTGCTCGGTTTACTACAATCCGGGCTTACAGAACTGCAGGACGACGAAGCTTACTACTGGGTGTTCAGTCAATACCTTGATTTGGGCTATTTTGATCATCCCCCCATGACTGCATTATTGGTAAAAATGGGTTATGCCATTTTCCCGAATGAGTTGGGTGTCCGTATTTTTCCACTTTTACTAAATATATTTTCACTCGTTATCATTGAAAAGTTAACAAATAAGAAAAATCCGTTTCTATTCTACACAATCGCATTATCTATAGCAGTTATCCAGGTTGCTGGTTTTATGGCGGTTCCTGATATTCCGTTGATATTTTTTACCGCTTTGTTCTTTTTGTGCTACAAAAAGTTTACTGATAAAGCCTCCTTGCTCAACACTTTCTTGTTGGGTCTCTCTATTGCCCTGTTGCTTTACAGTAAATATCATGCAGTATTGATCGTTTTATTTGTATTGCTATCCAATATTCGTTTGTTTACAAAATATCACATATATGTTGCAGGAGTTATATCGTTATTGCTATTCACTCCCCACCTCTGGTGGCAATACCAACATGACTGGGTAAGCTTTCATTATCATTTGTTTGAAAGCAATGTAAATAGTTACAAGCCATCTTATACATTCGATTATATTATTGGCCAGTTGTTATTGCCGGGACCGATAGCTGGCTTTATTTTATTACCCGCCGCTTTTTTATATAAACCGAAGAGTGTTACTGAAAATGCACTACGATTTTCAATGATCGGAATCTATCTTTTTTTCCTGCTCAGTTCTTTCCGGGGAAAGGTAGAGGGCAACTGGACTTCTCCGGCGTTAGTTTCAATGATCATTCTTTCACACCAATATCTTAATGAAAGATTAAACTGGCAAAAGATCGTTTATAAATTATTGCCTATAACGTTGTTGCTGGTTCTCTTTGCAAGGGTGATCATGATAGAAGATCTTCTTCCATTAAAAGCAGTGAAGGAAAGATATCATTCATGGAAAGAATGGCCGGGGATAATGAATAAGAATACAAAAGGTCTTCCCGTAGTTATCAGTAACTCATATCAACGGGCATCGAAGTATTGGTTTTATTCAGGTCAAATCACATTATCACTGAATCATTATAATGGCAGAAAAAACAACTATAATTTCTGGCCTATTGAAGACAGCATAATTGGCAAGCCGGTATATTACATGGATATTTATGGCATGCAATTATTTCCTGATTCATTAAAAACTCCATTAGGATATGTCGGATACCGCTTTGATTCTTCTTTTCTTTCTTTTCAAACTGTCAATATACCATTGCGATCTCCGCATAAAATAAAATCCAGCGATTCGTTGCTAGTTTACTTTGGCGGAACGCCTAAAACTGGTAGCGTACAAATAGACTATTTGAAGAAAAACCCGCAAACCAGGTATGCTGTTCGTCTTGTTTTTTTCAAGGGAAAAGAAATTATGGCTGAGATACCCGTTAGGTTTGATCTTGACAAAGTTTACCGTAAAAGCGAAGGGTTATCTTTTAAAGTGAAACCAGATTTGCCCAAAGGAAGCTATCAAATGATGCTTTCCTTTTCAGTGTCGGGTTATCATCCTACTCACAACAGTAAGAAAATAGAATTAATTATTGAATAAACTAAGGTGGCTGTATTCCGGCTACTCTCATTATATCGGGATCTGTTTGCAGGTTATTCATTTGTTGCATAATTGTCCTCGACCTGCCAGCAATAAATGCAGATGCCGGCTTTACTTTATATCGCTTAGGACTCGGCAGGCAGGCTGCTATCAATGCCGCTTCTTGTCTCGACAAATTTTTTGCAGGCTTATTAAAATATTTATTCGACGCCATTTCAATTCCAAAAATTCCATCTCCCATTTCAATCACATTCAGGTACACTTCAAGTATTCTTTTCTTTCCCCAAACCAATTCTATCATAAAAGTAAAATACACTTCAAGTCCTTTTCTGACCCAGCTGCGACCCTGCCATAAAAAAACATTCTTAGCCACCTGCTGGCTGATAGTACTGCCGCCTCTTATTCTTCCCGGTTTCTTCTCGTTATACTTCATTGCTTTTTTAATACTCTTCCAGTCAAAACCACTATGGTCCGGAAATAACTGGTCTTCTGATGCGATAACAGCCAGTTTTGCGTTAGGCGAAATAGAACTGCCTCTTACATAATCCCTTTTTAATCCATGACCACCTACCCAACTTACCAATTGTGTAATGGTGATAGGCGGATTAATCCATTTCAATAAAATGATATAAAAAAATTGGAAAATAAATATCCATAGAAAGATCCGCTTGGTCCATTTCCAAAGTCTCCGAAAAAACAATTTTGTTCCTCCATTTTTTTTATCCGATCCTTTTGCCATAAACAATAAGTCCCCAAATTAAAGCGATGCCGAATATGATTAATATGATTCCATTGATACGATTGATGATGTGAATATTATGTGGCGTAAGCCGGTTCCTTATTTTTCCGGCAAGCATTACTTTCAATATATCTGTGCTTAGCATAAACGCAAGGCAAGTAGTAAAAATAATGATACGTTCATTTATTGTATGGGTAATTACGGCTGTAGAAGTGGTGATCCAGAATATAAAAATTGCGGGGTTCAGCGTATTCATAAAAAAGCCGGACAGAAATATTTTAGCAAAATCCCTTTTTCTGAATTTAAAAACCTGTTGTCCCTCTTCGTTGACTTTTACTTTTTTAAAAAAAACAAAGTAAATACCAAGCGTTACGAGAAAAATACATCCGGCTACACCTACTTCTGTTTTATAAACAACCAGGCTTTCAAACAAAGAAGTAAACACATTGCTGATTAACACCAGTGTAATATCACTGGCCGATACACCAATGATGAATGCAAAGCCGCCACGGTGACCGTTATTAAGACTTTGTTTGATAATAGAAAACAGTACAGGACCCACTGAAATACTCAGCAGCAATCCAAAACCAATACCTTTTAATACGGCTTCAATCATTTATTGCTGATTCATATAAGGAGTTCCATCATATGGAACCGCTTGCAAGATATTTTTCCCATTCTGCCAGCATTTTACCTTTCATTACACGGGGAAATTTATGCTGGCTGCCAAGCTTGCCTTTAAGTTCCATAAACTTCATAAACTTTTCTTCTGTCAGCACTTCAATGAAAACTTCCTTTAATGCACTATCCCTCTCTGTTGCATAATCATCATTCAGTATTCTCAGGTTCTCATCAATTCGTTTACACAGTTTTTGTGCATCCACTTTATCATCTGTTGCAATATACCAGCGGTGTGCAAAAAAAGTTCCATGAGGAATTCCGGCTACCGTAAACTCGGGAATACTAACATTAAATTCTTCACTGACCAGCTCAATAGCCTTATTCATATTCTCTACACTAAGGTGTTCGCCGGTAAGACTAAGAAAGTGTTTGGTTCTTCCTGTAATGGCAACTTCACATTTTTCCAGATCAACAAATTTAATCGTATCGCCGAGTAAATATCGCCATGAGCCGGCGTTTGTACTCATCAGCAAAGCATATTCTTTCCCTTCTTCCACTTCATGTATCATTTTAGCTTCAGGGTTTTCAACAATATTGCCGTCGCTATCGAAATTTTTTTCATTGAAAGGAACAAACTCGAAGAAAATATTATTGTTCAGGATTAGCTGCATGCCTTTGGCATGTTCTCTTGTTTTATACCCTATAAACCCTTCACTAGAAAGATAATTCTCAATATAAACAATTGGTTTGCCTAATAATTTTTCAAACCCTTTTTTATATGGCTCAAACGAAACGCCACCATGTACAAAAAAGCTGAAGTTGGGCCATATCTCATGTATGTTCTTCACTTTGTAATGCTCTACCACCATTTCCATACACATCTGGCACCATGCAGGAACGCCGACGATGTAACCAATATCCCACTCCTTTGCATGTTCAACTATCTCATTCAATTTCTGATTCCAGTCGGCTAATGCTGCAATACGGCTTCCAGGTTTATAAAAAGTTTGAAACCAGAAAGGTCTTTTCCTGGCAAGGATGCCACTAAGATCTCCTGCATACCAGCCGGCTTTGTCCTTTTTTAGATCAGTAGCACCGCCCAGCATCAGGAACCCTTTGGTCATTGCCCTTTTATTGGCCTCTTCGTATTTTATTAAACTAAATAATTGACGCAAATAGTTTACTGTATTGCTCCGCAAGAGGTCCCTTGTTACAGGTATATATTTACTGGCAGCTTCAGATGTGCCGGAACTGAGTGCATAGTATTTTATTTTTCCCGGCCATGCTACATCAGGCACACCATCCAATGTTTTCTTCCACCAATTATTGTAGATCTTATTATAGTCGTGTATGGGTACCAGCTCCTGGAATTTTTTTCCCGGATGTTTGCTTAACAAAATATCATCGAACCGGTATTGTTGCCCAAATTCAGTAAACCTTGCTTTCTTCAACAGCTTCTTTAACACTTTGATCTGCTGGCGGCGGGGATCATTGGGTGGTAACCGTAAGGCGGCGGCAATTGCTTTTGGAATTTTTATATCAATAATATTTGCCATCGGCGGCTGGTGATGTTTTGTTTAAAGTTACGCAATGTATTTTTTGAAACTGTGCGAATATAAATGGAAATGCCTTTTAATCTCCAAGGTGACGATACATTCTTAGTATCATTTTCAGATCTGTATAAAAGTCATAATCACGGGCATACCAGTAATCCATCATCTGCAAACTTTCTTTAGGAAGTTTTTGGTTTACAGATGCAGGTATTCCATTACAGGAAATAACAGAAGTTTGTAACGGGGGAAGGTTTTTTTCATTGACGGCGTAGCCTATCCATGTTTTTCTTGCAAACAACACATTAAAGCAGTTTCCCAAAAAGGAGAACGGTTTTTTCACTAAAAATAAATTTATCGGAAAGGTAATAAGTGCAGCAATGGCAACAGATGCATCGATCAGCCTTTTTATTCTTCTATTATATGGATCAGAAAGCTTAAATCCATTTTCATTTGATACAGCTTCTCCTGAGCTGTCCTTTGAATTACTTCCTACAATACTTGTACTTCCGCTTGCATGAATTCTGGTTGTAATGCTTAACGGCAATTCTTGCATGCAATCAATAATTGCAGAAAAAGACAACCTGCCACGGCAAAATATTATTTCCCTGAAAGGGAGCATTGTGGAAAGCTTAGATAAGTTGCTGTAATGGCCAACTGTATCATCTTCATTATCATTTATGGAAACCCTTCCTAAAATACGCTGCTTTACACCTGCTTCATTCAGCAGCTGCACAACTTCATTATACTCCAAAGGGGAACCGACTATAACAGTTGTTAACTGTTCTTGCTTTTTCTTGTCACTGTTTAGCACATTCAGCTTTATCAATAAGAACCTTAGCAATCCTATTAGCACAAAAGCAAGCAGGGCTCCGAATAATATAATAGCTCTTGAAAACCTGTATTGTTCCGGAAGCATTGCGTAGGCAGCTAATAAAACTATTGTGGCAACAAAGGAAGAACGGAATAACTCTGTCCATTTATACCATCGGTCATACAGGCCTGCATAGTATGCCGCTACAAGATAAAAAACCGTGTATGCAGGAAAGGCTATCCAAAGCAATTTGTTTTCGTATTGAATATCCGTTCTTATATATTCATTCCAGATATTCTTCATCAGCCAGAAGGAAACAAGGATCAACCCTGCATCTATTATCGGCAAACCGTTTTTCCTGATAAAATGACCAATAGCTGTTAAGGCTGCCCGGAACCAGATAGCCATGTGGATAAGAAGATTAAAAAGTCCTGCTTTACCACTGCCATAGTGTTTTCGTACAAATATGCTCATGGCATTATAAAACATCCTCACATAATTCATGCTACCCTTCTTTGTACTTTCTCCTTTAAAGTGGATGATATTGCTCCCGGCAAAATAATAGTTCTTATAGCCGGCTTTTTGAATCCGGAAGCTCAGGTCTACATCTTCCCCATACATAAAAAAAGTGTCATCAAAGCTTCCCACCTCTTCCAGTACTTCCTTTTTTATCATCATAAATGCCCCGGCCAGCACATCCACTTCATTATTCTCGTTTTCACTCAAATGACCAAGGTGATATTTTGAAAATGTTCTTGAACGGGGAAATAGCTTTGCCAAACCAAACAGTTTGTAGAGAGAAGTTGAAGGCGATGGAAATGCCCGTTTTGATTCCTTTAAAAATTTTCCGCTTCCGTCAAGCATTTTAATTCCCAAAGCTCCGGCATTTGAATTCGTTTCTAAAAAAGAAATACATTTTGTAAAACAATCTTCAGGTACAATCGTATCCGGATTTAAAAAAAGAATGTATCTGCCTTTGGCTGACTGAAGCCCCCGGTTACACCCTTTTGCAAAACCTGTGTTTTCTTTATTTGCAATAAAAATTATTTCCGGAAACTTAGGAGACAGATATTCCAGGCTATTATCTGCGGAATTATTGTCAACTACAATTATCTCTGCAGTTATTCCTTTTATAGCCTCCCGAACAGAGTAAAGACACTGTTCAAGAAATAGCTTCACATTATAATTGACTATTATTACTGATAGATCCATATGTTTTACCGCTTCAAATCTAAAATCTAAAATCTGCAATCTAAAATCTGCTTTTTTATCTTTGCCCATGCTTAAATCCACATTACTAGAAGCAACCAAAGCCGGAGCGGCAGAAATCGTTCGCTTTTTCAATAGCGATTTCAAGATCAGTAATAAAGAAGGAGTCAACAACCTCGTTACAGAAGCTGACCATGCTTCAGAAAAAGCGATATTGGA
>CAYVSH010000003.1:0-48889 GCA_964453625.1 uncultured Chitinophaga sp. | reverse complement strand
CCAGCAGGATCCGCCACTGCTCGAACAGCACCCGGTACGCGGCGAACAGCCCGTTATGTAGCTATACAATTGTGCCCAGCATCATAGATCTGTTGGGGCTAAGATCAAGGACATTGAAGGAATTTGCCGGCAGTTATTTTAGTGAAATAGGCATAAGTAATGATTTCTATGATAGAACTTTTGCTTTCACACTTTCAAATCCACTTTTTATAAGCAACCCCGCTTATCCGGTTAATACTGAGTTTTTATTTCCAGATCTTCCCGGTGCAAAAAAGGAAATTGAAAATGCTATTGCATTTGCCAAAAACTACAAACTCTTTGAAGGAAAAGCTGCAGTAAAAGACAGTGTTCTAAAATACATCCGGCAATCGGATGTAGTATATTTTGCCACACATGGAATTGCAGATGAAGAAAAACCAATGGAAAAAAGCTTCCTTGTTCTAAGCGGTAAAGATCCTTTTTTAACTGCGAAGGATATTATGGACAATCGAAGTGACACAAGCTATGGTCGCAAATATCCCGAAATGGTGATCTTATCAGCTTGTCAGACTGGTTTGGGAAAGGCAATGGAAGCCGGCGTAATTGGATTAACCAGAAGCTTCCTTGTTGCCGGAAGTAATCATGTTATTATGAGTTTATGGAACGTTGATGATGAAGCAACAGCTTACCTGATGAACAGGTTTATATATCATTTACAACAGGAGAATAGATTTATGCCCTCTGAGCCACTCAGACTAGCAATGCTGGATACCCGTAAGAAGTTTACTGAACCTTCACAATGGGCTAGTTTCGCTTTATTTGGTATCGATTATTAAGCTTAAAATAAGTAATAAAAAAGGGCTGTTGAATTCAACAGCCCTTTTTAGTTAAACTAAAAAGACTTATGGATTCAGCTTCCAGGTATATTGATAGCCGGTGTATGTTGCTTTTGGTCCCCAGTAGAGATAGCTGCCGTCATCAAATACAGCCTTTGCATACAATGTATTTGTACCGGGAATAGCCCAAGTTACTTTTTTCTCCCAGGGAGCTACTGTGCCCCTGTAATTTCCATTAACATAAATGTCAATGTAATAACCGGTCCAGTTGTCAATAACTACATCACTATAGTTAGGTCCGTATACATCGCCACGGGAATTATCCTGTGCTACAGGGCTTCCTTTCATATTGACAGGCTTTTGCAGGCCGTCAACTTTTGAGTCAGGCGTGGAAACAGGAGCAGAACTAACAGTCTCTTTCTTTAATTTAGGCTTTACCTGTGCATTGGCAGTAAAACCAAGTCCGATTACCATTAAGGCGGCAAAAAGGAATAGTTGCTTTTTCATTTTTTTAAGTTTAGGTAGTTGTGTTTTAATATTTAATATTCAATGATACAAAAGTTTTGAAAAGGGATGCTTGGTTATGAAAAATTATTCTTGGATTTTTTTCAAACCCGATGCTAAGATATTACAAAATTCACCTGTCCAACTACCCACTTATGGGTATTTTTAAACTCTGAAAAATCAGCACAAATTCTATAAACAAATTTCTAGCCGGCTACCAGTACAACCAGTTTTTACTACTTTCACCCAATGAATTCTCTTACACCCTTAGCCGAAAGAATCCGCCCCGGATCTTTAGATGAATTACTGGGCCAGGAACATCTTGTAGGAAAAGGAAGCATTCTTCGAAAAACAATTGAGAATGGCAAAATCCCATCCATCATTTTCTGGGGTCCTCCCGGTACCGGTAAAACGACAATTGCTAATATCATCGCCAATACATTAAAGGTTCCTTTTTTTCAACTAAGTGCCATAAGTGCGGGGGTAAAGGATGTAAGAGAAGTGATAGAACAGGCAAAGAGCCAACCTGGTTCAGTCTTATTTATAGATGAGACCCATCGATTCAATAAAGGCCAGCAGGATGCCTTACTTGGTGCTGTTGAAAAAGGGATCATCACATTGATTGGTGCTACTACTGAAAACCCTTCGTTTGAAGTAAACAGTGCCTTGCTTAGCCGATGTCAGGTTTATGTTTTAAAGCCGCTGGATGAGATGAATCTTATCAATTTGATGAAGAATGCAATTGCCAAAGATGAACTGCTGAAAACAAAAAAAATTATCCTGCAGGAAACCGGTGCACTTATCAATATTTCAGGAGGTGATGGAAGAAAGATTTTAAACCTGCTGGAAATAGTTGTTGATGCTTCCCCTAAAACTGACACTCTGGTCATTACCGACAAAATGGTAATGGATGTGGCCCAAAAGAGAATTGCTCTTTATGATAAAAGCGGGGAACAGCATTACGATATTATTTCAGCCTTTATAAAATCGGTAAGAGGTAGTGACCCGAATGCAGCCATCTATTGGCTGGCCCGTATGATCGAAGGAGGTGAAGATGTAAAATTTATTTCCCGTCGCCTTGTCATTTTGGCCAGCGAAGATATTGGCAATGCAAATCCCACTGCTTTAGTTTTAGCTAATGCCACATTTGATACGGTGAATAAGATCGGTTATCCTGAAGCCAATATCATATTATCGCAATGCACTGCATATCTTGCTGCTTCACCAAAAAGCAACGCTGCTGTTGCAGCAATTGGTGCCGCATTATCAGCCGTAAAAAAATATGGGGACCTGCCAGTTCCGTTACATATCAGGAATGCCCCGACAAAGCTGATGAAGAATATGGATTATGGAAAGAATTACGAATACTCCCATAATTATGATAACAACTTTTCACCACAGGAATATTTGCCAAAAGAAATTGCTGGTACAAAGTTTTATGAGCCGGGTAAGAATGCAAGGGAAGAAGAGTTAAGAAAAACACTTAAAAACTTGTGGAAGGATAAATACAATTACTGATCTGCTATTTTACTGATATATGAACTGGTTATTTAAAAAATTTGATGAACTTACCCCCTTTGAATTGTATGCTATTTTGCAACTACGAAATGAAGTTTTTGTAGTGGAACAAAACTGTGTATACCAGGATGCAGACAATAAAGATCCTTTGTCATATCACCTGATGGCTTGGGAAAATAATAAGCTCTTCGCTTACACAAGGATAATTCCTCCCGGTATTGCATATGCTGAAGCTTCGATTGGCAGGGTGGTTACATCACCTGCTATCCGAAAAACAGGTATAGGCCGGGAGTTAATGCAGGTCTCTCTTGAAAAGATCACCGATCTTTTCGGCAACTCCCCAGTACGAATAGGTGCACAACAATATCTTGAAAAATTCTATTCATCATTAGGCTTTCAAAGCACCGGCAAACATTATCTGGAAGATGGTATCCCACACGTTGAAATGCTAAAACAAAGCTGATTTTCGTAGAATCACTAAGTAGTTGGACTTTTTTTGCCTTCATAATTAAAAATTTTGAAGCAAAGATTCTTTCACTTTTCACTTCCTATATACTTTAGCAGAGAGAAACCAATATTCGAAAATCAGAAATCCGATACCAATGAGAACAAGTGTACACACTGTACGGCTGGCCGTACTTTTTATCACCCTCACATTTTTTTCCTTAGTCTCCCGATCACAATCTATTAGTTCACCTAATGGAAAGATTGAAGTAGGTGTGGGCCTTGGTCCGATGTTTTTTTTGGGTGACCTTGGTGGCAGTGAGGGAATTGGAAAAGACTTTATAAAAGATATTGACTTCCCTCTTACTAAATTATGTAAAGGCCTTTATCTTAATCTATATCCGGCAGAATGGATCGGCATCCGCCTGGCAGGTAACCTAGCACATCTTGAAGGAGATGATGCCCAGGCTCCTAATAAAGGAGGTGCAGAAAGATACCGCTTAAAAAGAAATCTGAAATTTCAAACTAAAATAAGTGAGGCCTATGCAGCCATAGAAATTTATCCAACAGTTTTCTTTGAGCAATATGATGGCCTTGCACATAAACTTCGTCCCTATGTATTAGGAGGTGCCGGAATTTTTCATTTCAATCCGGAAGGAGAATACATCAGGCCGGACGGTACAAAAGAATGGGTTAAGTTAAAACCTTTACACCTGGAAGGGCAGGGGTTTGCAGAATATCCTGACAGGAAAGAATACTCTTTAACACAAAAAGAAGTATTAATAGGTGGCGGTTTCAAATACTATATGACCGATGGTTTTTATGTTGGATTTGAAATTTTGCACCGCAAAACTTTTACCGACTATATAGATGATGTGAGCACAAAATATATTAACCCGGCCCTGTTCAATACTTATCTTTCACCTGAACAGGCAGTAATGGCCAGGCAACTGATGTTCCGTGAAAATATTTATAACCCGGCAGTAAGCCGTGTATATATTAATGAACAAAGAGGGGATCCGAAAGATCTTGATGCTTTCTTTTCTGGCATATTGAGGATGGGATGGAGGCTGAATGGTGCCAATTCACCAACTGGCAGGGCTAAACGTCAGTTGAAATGTCCTGTATTTTATTAACAGAATATCTACCATAACCCTAAATCCGAACTAGTATGAAACTAACATCCAAGCTACCACTGAAACTACTGATGGTAACAGGTATTGTCTTCTGTATCCTATCAGGACAAACAGCTAAAGCAGAAAGCAAACCATTTATCAGTTTAACAGCGGTAAAAGAAGAAGCTAAAAAGACAACCAAAAAGAAATCTAAAAACAAGCATTTTTCTTCCCGAAACAATAGCTCTGTAAAGATCTATCCTGACTTCATAAAAAGAGAAATGCATGTAGTAGCAAAGGATAACAATAAGCAGGTACTTGATTTTTTTGTTTTTGATATGCAGGGAACCCTTGTCTTTCATGAGAAAATGGAAGCAAAAGATCACCAGTGCCTCAAAGATTTCAAAAAAGGAAAATACATTTTCCGTGTCTTCAATGGTGATGAAGAAACGGCAGCAGGCCAGATCGAATTTCGCTAAATAAAATTGTAAAAAAAATTTAAACGCTGTCCCGGTAAGCAGCAGGGAGCTTAATAAAATCTAATACCCGGTTGAAATAACCTAATCCGTTCTCTATTGGTACTCTCATGTAGAAAATTTTATTAAACACTCTCTGCCCTGCTTGCGGGCAAAAAAGAAAAGATTTTGAACAAACAAGGATGATCATCCAGTTCAACTTTTCCAAAACCCGAGCTCTTTTTATCGTCATAACTAAGAAACCCGTATTGGCAGGGAAATTGTTCTAATCAAATATCCGGTTGAAAAACCCAGTTATCCTGGAGAACCAGAAGATTTTTTCAATCACTTCCTGCCTTTACCTACGGGTATCATTACCTAAATCCTTCCTTTTACTCTCATTATTATACGCTTAGCCCAATTAACTGTTACTATTCAGTTTAAAAAAATACCCTATTGGGTTGTTCGTTTATTAAAAAGAATCTTATATTAGTTTTACGATTTTCATCCTGGATACCTGAATCCTTAAACAGGGGCGGATGCCGAAAAGCCAAACGAGTAGGTAAAATCAACCAAAACCATATATATGAATCTAATTGACAGAGCAAAGAACATTTTGCTAACCCCAAAAACAGAATGGGATGTTGTTAATGGTGAAACACCAAACACTCAAAGTATTCTTACAACTTATGTGATTCCGCTTGTTGCAATAGGAGCAATAGCTTCTTTCATCGGTTGGGGTTTTATCGGAAAAAGTTATAGTTACGGATTTGGCAGTATTAAGGTATCCGGCGTTGGTCTGGGTATCCGGTATGCCATCATTGCATTGGTAGGTGGCATCGGAGGATCTCTTTTATTGGCAGCAGTTATTGATGCTCTTGCTCCCACTTTTAAATCTGAGAAAAATTTCGGAAGATCATTTCAGGTAGCAGCATATTCGTCAACTGCTGGATGGGTAGGTGCAATTTTTAATATCCTTCCTTCGTTAGCCATTGTAGGTTCATTAGTAGGTCTTTATGGTTTATATCTGCTTTATCTTGGTCTGCCAAAATTGAAGAAGACACCACAGGAACAAACTACCGGCTATTTTATTGCAAGTCTTGTTGCTATGATTGTGGCATCATTTGTTATCGGATTGATTCTAGCTGCAATTCTGGTTCCTAAGAATTCACTTGCTGGAGCTAACATTAGTTTCTAAAAAATCTTAATATAGAATAAAGCCCTGTACATAAAAAATACAGGGCTTTATTATTTCAACTCAGGTTTCAAAAATTGTGCTGTATAACTTTCTTTATTCTTAACTAATTCTTCAGGTGTTCCTTCGAATAGTATTCTACCACCGCCGTCCCCCCCTTCCGGACCAAGATCAATGATATGATCAGCTACTTTAATCACATCCATATTATGCTCAATTACTAATACAGTATTGCCCCTGTCCACCAGGCGGTTCAATACATCAAGCAGGTGCTGGATATCTTCAAAATGAAGCCCTGTGGTTGGCTCATCAAGGATATAAAATGTTTTTCCTGTATCTTTTTTACCTAATTCGGTTGACAGTTTCACCCGTTGTGCCTCTCCCCCGCTTAATGTAACTGCAGACTGTCCTAATGTGATGTATCCAAGTCCAACTTCTTCCAAAACTTTTATTTTCCTGTAGAGATATGGAACATTTTGAAAAAACTCAACGGCTTCCTCCACTGTCATTTCAAGTACATCGGCTATTGATTTTCCTTTATACCTTATTTCCAGTGTTTCCCTGTTATATCTTTTCCCATTGCATTTTTCACAATGCACATACACATCAGGTAAAAAATTCATTTCTATCACTCTCATTCCACCTCCTTCACACACTTCACATCTTCCACTCTTTACATTAAAAGAAAACCGACCTGGTTTATACCCACGGATCTTGGCTTCAGGTAATGATGCAAACAATGTCCTGATCTCTGTAAAGAAACCACAATAGGTTGCCGGATTGCTTCTGGGTGTACGGCCAATCGGAGACTGGTCTATTTCAATTACTTTATCAATATGCTCCAGCCCTTTTACAGATTTATATTCCAGCGGTACCATTTTAGAGCCATATGCATGTTTGGATAATATCGGGTACAGTGTTTCATTTATAAAAGTGGATTTACCACTACCGCTTACTCCCGTCACACAAATAAATTTTCCCAAGGGAAGTTTTGCACTCACCTTTTGAAGATTATTGCCGCTTGCACCTGTTAACTCCAAAAACTTACCACTCCCCTTTCTTCTTTCAGCGGGAACTGCAATTTTATGATGGCCGTTGAGATAACCAGAAGTTAGTGTGTTTAGTTTTAAAAGATCTGCAGGTTTTCCCTGCGCCACAATTTTACCACCATGATAGCCGGCCCTTGGTCCAATATCAATTAAATGATCAGCAGCCAGCATAATATCCTTATCATGTTCTACCACAAGGACACTATTTCCAATATCACGAAGGTTTTTTAATGCATCAATCAACCTATGGTTATCCCGTTGGTGCAAACCAATAGAAGGTTCATCCAGAATATATGTAATACCCTGAAGTTGCGAACCGATTTGCGTAGCTAGCCTGATTCGTTGCGATTCACCTCCACTGAGGGTTTTAGAAGGACGGAATAGTGTGAGATAAGTCAACCCAACATCCAGTAAGAACTGTAACCGTTCCCTGATTTCCTTCAGCACATCTTTTGCAATCGCCTTTTGTTTGTTATCCAACATCAGTTCAATACCATCAAACCATGCAGCAAGATTATCAAGATTCATATTACTTAGCTCAGCAATATTTCTTCCATTCACTTTAAACCAAAGGCTTTCCTTTTTTAATCTTGCACCATCACAGGAAGTACAGGGTTTTAAACTCATGAACTGCTGCACCCATTCCCGTAATGCTTCAGTACTGTAGGAAGAAGCAAACCACCGCTTCAACATCGGAATAACACCCTCATAACTTCCCGTATATTCATTAGGAACCGTTTCATCATCCACATCCACATCAAGTGATGGGTTGATGTCCTTGTCACCATATAGTAATAGATCAAGTTGTGCAGTAGTAAGCTCTTTAAGTGGTTTATCAAGTTTTATTTTCTTTTTAGAGGCAAATTCTTTCACTTGTTGAAAAACACTTGCGTTTCTTTCCTCACCCAAAGGTGCGATGCCACCTTCCTTTACACTTAGTGATTTATCAGGGAGCACTTCATTCATATCAATGGTATAGATATTTCCAAGCCCTTTGCAAACTGGGCAGGCGCCATATGGTGAATTAAATGAAAAAGCATTTGGTGAAGGCTCTTCATAACTTATACCGGTGTCTTCACACATCAGCAGTTTGGAATACTGAACAAATTTTGAATCATCTACCAGGATAAATAAAAGGTCCTTTCCGATTTTTAATGTTTGCTGCACACTCTGGCTTAGCCTTGCTTTCATATCCTCTTTAACCTGCAAGCGGTCCACAACCAATTCTATATCATGAATAACATACCTGTCAACCTGCATTTTGGGAGTAATATCTTTTATCTCTCCATCTATTCTCACCTTTAAAAATCCTTTTTTCCTTACATCTTCAAATAATTCACGGTAGTGACCTTTACGGCCTCTTACCAACGGTGCCAAAATAGAAATTTTCTTCCCGTAGTATTTTGAAAAAATATTTTCAACGATCTCCTCTTCACTCCATTTCACCATTTTCTTACCGGTGTTATAAGAATAAGCTTCGCCAATTCTGGCAAATAAAAGACGGAGAAAGTCATATATTTCTGTAACAGTGCCAACAGTTGACCTGGGATTTTTATTGGTTGTTTTTTGTTCAATGGAAATAACAGGGGATAAACCGGTGATCTTATCTACATCTGGCCTTTCCATATCGCCGATGAACTGGCGGGCATAAGCCCCAAAGGTTTCCATATAACGACGTTGGCCTTCTGCATAAATTGTATCAAAAGCCAGTGAAGATTTTCCACTTCCGCTTATTCCTGTAATAACTACCAGTTGATTTTTTGGAATGGAGATATCTATATTACGAAGATTATGTTCCCTTGCTCCAAATACGTCAATAGAATTATTTTCTATTGATTCTGCTACTTCAGCATTGATTTTTTTCTTTTTCACCATAAAAGTAGAACGAAGATACTGTTTCATAAAGCTTGAAAAACAGAATTATAGATGAACATAACAACCACCAAACAAATAAGTTGGCAACATATGAATTTTTAAAAAAAGTAACGGGGGCCCAGAGTTTTCCACAAAATTTTATTCTGGCACAGTATTTTGAGTACTGCCCCTGAAATTATTTAATCATCCAAATTTTAATACATGAAAAAATCCATGATTCTAGTGGCCGGTATTGCATTTTCTTTACTTGCCACTTCAGCAAATGCCCAGGAAACTCCGGCCTCGCAGCCCCAGCGAAACCAGACCTGGGAAGCAAAAAACAACCCGACCGTTGCAGCTATTCTATCCCAATATGAAGGAAAGTATATAACTACATCAACTACACTTACAGATGCTGATATTTTCCCTGTTTTAGGCAATTTTACTTCCTCAACAAATGAAGAAGCTGCATCAATATCTATCGCATTAGATGAAACCAACAGAGGTTTGGTTTGGATAGAAGGTTTGCCTCAGGGGAGAATCAAAGCGATGCTGAGAAAGTCGCCGGCCACTTATAAAATTCCGTCACAAAAAACTGAAGATGGAAAAGATGTAGCTGAAGGAACTATGATCTATGATAAAGAAACGAATACTCTCAGCATTTGTATCGGCAAAGAATATAATAGTGCTGATCCTTCAATGGCTTTTGTTCCTGCACCAGAAGAAACTACAGTTGTAGTAAAATCTAAAAAAACAAAAAAGGATACTGAACCAAAAGCCTGGATATATACCGGAACAAAAATCATTGTAGAAAAGAAAATCGAAAAAGAAGAGACTTCTCCAATGTAATAAAATATTAAAAAAGGTGGTTCATTTGAAAAGTCAGGGGTTACAGAAATGTAATCCCTTTCTTGTATTTTAGCCATTATGTTCAATTTATTTAAGAGGAAACAGCCAGCTATAAAAGTTATCGACAAGGTCTATATTTCATTGGAAGCAAAACACAAAGGCATGTTTGATCAATGGAATCAAGATAAGAATATTGTTTTTATTTTTTGGTTTGAAGAATCTCTTGACCTGGCATCTCAATTCTTTACAGAGTTGGTATCAAAACCAGTCCGTACTTTATTGGCAAAAGAAGTAGCTTCAGCTCAACTGGTTGGCGGCCTTGCTGTTTTTGGAGAACATCACCCACTAAAATCAAAAGAACAGGAATTGTTCCGGAAACTGAATCTTGAAAACCCGGTTGTATATTCTTCTTTAACTGAACCTTTGTTCAAACAGTTTGGATCCGATAAAATTATTGACCTGATGAAAAAATTAGGAATGAATGAAGATGAGTCTATTGAACATACTATGATCAGCAGATCGATAGCAAATGCCCAGGAAAAAATTGAAAAGAAAATATCAGTGGATTTGGGTGCCCGTTCACAGGAAGGGTGGTTGAAAAATAACTTTATTAGCTGAAACCCTTTACTGTATTACATTCCATCATTTTATCTAACAATTGTTCGCATACATTTTTTTTATTTTTTTGGAAAAATCAAATTTCTTCACCCTATCTTTACACTAGTTCTTTATAGCTACTTATCAAGAAAGGCTGAGGGTAATGGCCCAATGAAGCCTTGACAACCTCTCCCGATTTTATCGGGAAAAGGTGCCAATTCCATCCCGATTTGATCGGGAACGATAAGTCAGATCAATGCTTCAAAATATCTTTCACAACATATTTAAAGCTCATCTGATTTATCGGGTGAGCTTTTTTATTTTTAATAAGGCTCTTCCCGATAGTCTTTTTTGATAACTGGTGCAATTGTCTAAACAATTTTTCATCAAACTAAAAATCAAAAAAGATGAACAACAAAAATTCAACTCTTACTACCCAAAGAAGGGAAAAGCATTTCAGCTTTATTGGCAGTACCGTTATGCTGCTGCCAACAACAATTACATTAACAATTAATTAAACTGTATTTCAAAAATAAATTTGGAAGTAACCAGTAAAGTCTATTATTTTTATAGAGTAATCATGCGATCAAATACAACACATACAATTTTACTTACTGCCAACAACCATTGTATCTGTTGTATCTGTTGCCTTTGTTGTATGCCGTAAGGCATACATATACTCTACACCCAAATGGGCTTTGCCCTTCTTTATTGCCTGCCACTTTTATTTAAACCGAATTAGTAACATTAAATCATTTATTATGAGCAACAATCTTCATTTCAACACACTGCAACTTCACGCCGGTCAGCAAATAGATCCTACAACAAAATCCAGGGCTGTTCCCATTTACCAAACAACATCATATGGCTTTAACAATGCTGCGCATGCAGCCAATCTGTTTGGGTTAAAAGAATTCGGTAATATCTATACCCGGATCATGAACCCTACGACAGACGTTTTTGAACAACGTATTGCAGCCCTCGAAGGCGGTGTTGCAGCATTAGCAACAGGTTCGGGTCAGGCAGCACAGTTCCTGGCACTGAATAACATCTTACAGGCCGGTGACAATTTCATCACCACTACTTATCTTTATGGCGGCACATATAACCAGTTCAAAGTAGCTTTTAAAAGATTAGGAATCGAAGTCCGCTTTGCTGATGGTGATGATGCCGAAAGCTTTGTAAAACATATTGATAAAAACACAAAGGCTTTTTATCTCGAAACAATCGGCAATCCAAGATTAAATATTCCTGACTTTAAAAAATTTGCTGATCTCGCCAAAGAATATGACCTGCCTTTGATTGTTGACAATACATTTGGAGCAGGTGGTTATCTGTTCCGTCCACTTGAGCATGGAGCGAATATAGTAGTAGAATCTGCCACCAAGTGGATTGGTGGCCATGGCACAAGCATTGGCGGTGTAATCGTCGATGGAGGAAATTACAATTGGGGTAATGGAAAATTTCCACAGTTTACAGAACCCTCTGAAGGTTATCATGGACTTAAATTCTGGGAAATCTTCGGTGAAGGCAACCCTCTCGGTTTACCCAATATTGCTTTTGCCATCCGTGCAAGAGTGGAAGGACTTCGGGATTTTGGTGCTTCACAAAGCCCTTTCAATTCATTCTTATTGATACAAGGTCTTGAAACATTGAGCCTCCGTGTACAACGCCATGTAGATAATGCTTTGGCATTGGCCGAGTGGCTGGAGCAACATCCGAAAGTAGATTTTGTGCAATATCCCGGATTAAAAAGCAGCCCGTATAATGAGCTGGCAAAAAAATATCTGAAAAATGGATTTGGTGGTGTGCTGAATTTTGGAGTAAAAGGAACAAAAGAAAATGCGAGCAAGTTTATTGATTCATTAAAGCTTGTAAGTCACCTGGCGAATGTCGGCGATGCAAAAACACTGGCTATTCATCCTGCTTCCACCACACATGAACAGCTAAGCGAAGCAGAACAGAAAGCCGCAGGTGTTCAACCTAACCAGGTTCGCATCAGTGTTGGTATTGAACATATCGAAGATATAAAAGCAGATTTCGAACAGGCATTTACAACAGTCTTTGCAAATGAATTGGTAAGTTAATTATTAACCCGGCTGCAGTTCCCTGATTGAGCTTCCGTTGCGTCGCACCCTTCAGGGTTCTGTTCGCTAATCATCAAAGAATACAGTTGACAAATACTTTCTATTATAAAAAAACATTCACATTAGAGTCAGGTGAGAGCATTCCTGGTTTCCACCTGGCTTATACCACCCATGGAAAATTGAATGCAGCCAAAGACAATGTAGTATGGATATTCCATGCACTCACGGCAAACAGCAATCCGGTTGAATGGTGGCCCGGTCTTGTTGGGGAAGGAAAGTATTTTGACCCGTCAAAATATTTTATCATCTGCGTTAATAAACCCGGCAGTCCATATGGAAGTATTTCTCCCGTAAGTATCAATCCCGAAACAGGTGAACCGTACTTTCATAATTTCCCGCACTTCAGTATCCGGGATATGGTAAAAAGTTATCAGCACCTGAAAAATGAATTGGGTATTAATAAAATATTCATCGGGCTTGGGGGTAGCACCGGTGGCATGCAATTACTGGAATGGGCTATTGAAGAACCAAACTTGTTTGAACATATTGTACCGATAGCTACTAGTGCAGTCTTATCACCATGGGGAATTGCTTTTAATGCATCACAGCGAATGGCAATAGAAACAGACAACACATGGCTAAAGAAAAATAGCAATGCCGGGCAGAAAGGATTGGCGGTGGCCAGATCAATTGCAATGCTCTCCTATCGTCATTACAGCGGATATGCGATTACACAGAGAAGAGATAAAAGTTTTGTGGCAATTCATGAGGAAACAACATATGCGGCAGATAATTATCAGCGTTACCAGGGATTAAAACTTACAAAGCGTTTCAATGCAATCTGCTATTACAGGCTCACACAAAGTATGGACAGCCATGATGTGGGCCGTAACAGAGATGGTGTAGAAGAAGCATTAAACCAGATCAAAGCCAGAACATTGGTTATTGGCATTATGTCAGATGTTCTTTATCCAATTACAGAACAAGAATTTTTGCAACAACATATTCAAGGTGCAAAATTAGAAAGCATTAACAGCGAATTTGGACATGATGGCTTCTTGCTGGAATATGAAAAGATAGAAGCAGTATTAAAAGAATTCATAAACGAAAAAAGATCATCTCACTTAAAAATAGTCAATCAATAATATGAGAACACATAAACAATTAACAATAGGCCTTTTTGGTTTTGGGGTTGTTGGTGAAGGTCTTTACAAAGTATTACAACAAACTCCGTCCTTAAATGCAATCATTAAAAAAGTATGCATCAAAAATTATGGTAAAAAAAGAAATGCACCAGCCGGATTATTTACCACTGATAAAGATGAGTTGCTAAACGACCAAGATATCAATGTCATTGTAGAAGTAATAGATGATGCTGATGCGGCTTTTGAAATTGTAACCATTGCATTAAAGAATGGAAAAGATGTAGTAAGTGCCAGTAAAAAAATGATTGCAGAACATTTGCCTGCTCTGCTCGAATTGCAGCAACAAACAGGCAGGTCATTCCTGTACGAATCAGCGGCCTGTGCTTCCATTCCTGTTATCCGCAACCTGGAAGAATATTACGATAACGATCTGCTGCATTCCATAAAAGCAATTGTGAATGGCTCTACCAATTTCATCCTGACCAAAATAATTGATGAAGGTCTTGATTTCAAGCAGGCATTATTACTTGCCCAACAGCTGGGGTTTGCTGAAAGCAATCCTGTTCTAGACGTGGAGGGATACGATGCAGTAAACAAATGGACCTTCTTACTTACTCATGCTTATGGCATTGTGCCAAATCCTGGATCCATCTTATTTAATGGCATTCAGAATATTCATTCAGCCGATGCAACAGTTGCAAAAGAGAAAAAACAGGAAATCAAACTTGTAGCACAGGCAAATAAACTAAACAATGGTAAAGTTGCAGCATTTGTACTGCCACAGTTTGTAAACCAGGATGACCATCTGGCCTTTGTAAAAAATGAATACAACGGAGTTGTAATCGAAAGTGGGTTTGCAGACAAACAATTCTTCTATGGCAAAGGTGCCGGAAGTTTTCCAACGGCTTCGGCTGTAATCAGTGATATTTCTGCGTTACGATATGAATATAAGTATGAATACAAAAAACTATTTCACCATCAGCCGCATGAATTGAGCAATAATATTTATCTGAAAGTTTATGTAAGCTTCGATGACCTTTCGTTAATTCCAAAAGAAAAGTTTGAATGGATAGAAGAATGGCATGCCCAGGCTGACAGAAAATACCTGGTTGGAGTTATTGCACTCTCAGCATTAAAAGAAAATAACTGGTGGAAGGAAAATGGAGTATCGCTGATACTTTTACCTGAACCGGTTATTGAAGAAATAGAAACAAGAAAACTCAGAAAAAGAAGCCTGGAGCTGGCAGGAATCTTTTAAAAATTCTACTATAATCTATCAAGAAAGGATTGCAACGTAAGCAATCCTTTCTTTGTATCTGAACTTGTACCTTTGCTGCAATATTATATATCATGCGGGAATTGTCAGTAGTCATTACAGTAATGAATGAAGAAGAGAACATCAAACCATTGCTGGAAGCAGTAAGATCTGCTCTTGCTGGTATTGATTATGAAGTGATCTTGGTTGATGATGGCTCATCAGATAAAACCAAACAACAGATTCTTGAATATGCTGACGAAAGAACGGTATTGGTAGAACTAAGAAAGAATTACGGGCAGAGTACAGCAATGACAGCCGGCATTGATTATTCAAAAGGTAAATTTGTTGCTCTTCTTGATGGTGATCTTCAAAACGACCCAACCGACATACCTTCTATGCTTGAATTATTAAAAAATGAAGATTGGGATGTTGTTGCCGGAAACAGAAAGAACAGGAAAGATGGTTTTATTCTACGGAAGATTCCAAGCAAAATTGCCAATGCGATGATACGCAAGATGACAGGTGTTTATATAAAGGATTATGGTTGTACTTTAAAGGTTTTCAGAAGAGAGATAGCCGAAGAATTGGGATTATATGGAGAACTACATCGATTTATTCCTGTGTTGGCAAAACTACAAGGAGCAAAAATTACCCAAGTAGATGTGAAGCATCATGCCCGTATACATGGAAAAAGTAAATATGGCATCAACCGCACTTTTAAGGTAATGAGTGATCTGGTGTTGATGGTCTTCATGAGAAAATATTTACAAAAGCCAATGCACTTATTCGGCCCTATTGGTTTTGTAAGTTTCGGATTAGGTGTATTAATAAATATTTACCTGCTTATTCTAAAATTAATGGGTCAGGACATAGGAGGCAAACCCTTATTAATATTAGGCTTAATATTATTAATTGGGGGTATCCAGTTTATCACCATCGGCATTGTTGCAGATATTAATACAAGGACCTATTTCGAATCACAAAATAAAAAAACGTATAACGTAAGAAAAGTATATCATGCTAAAAGAGAAATTTCACACAACGCTGATGTAGTCATGTGATCTAAAGTAATGTCTCTTTGTTTTCAGTAAACCATTTATAAAAGTTAGCAATTCCATCTCTTAGATCCGTAGAAGGATTGTAGCCTAACAGGCTTTTTGCCTTGGAAACATCAGCAAAAGTTTTTGGTACATCCCCAACCTGTTCCGGCAATTCCTGAATATTGGCAGTCTGACCTGTAATATCCTCAATCACTTTTATTAATTCCTTCAATGAAACTGTATAATTATTTCCTAGATTAATGATCTCAAAATCTGATTGGTCATACTTTATAGCTGCGAGTATTCCCTTTATAATATCATCAATATAAGTATAATCTCTACTGGTACTTCCATCACCATACATAGTAATTGGCTTGCCCTTCAAAATAGCTTTTGTGAATTTGTGAATGGCAAGATCAGGTCGTTGTCCCGGCCCATACACTGTAAAAAAGCGAAGTGCAATAAATCTGATACCAAAAATTTTGCTGTAAACATGACCAAGCATTTCACCGGAAAGCTTTGTCATGGCATATGGGCTGATAGGCATCAATTGCTCATCTTCTTTCCAGGGAAAATGGTCATTGATTCCATAAACACTGCTGCTTGATGCAAAAACAAACTGCTTAACATTTTTCAATTTAGCAAAGTCTAATACAGTCTGCAGACCAATCACATTAGTTTTTTGATACGCTATGGGGTTTTCAATACTTGGCCTCACCCCTGCTTTAGCAGCGATATGAACAATTACATCAACAGGATCTGTTACAAGATCACAGAACTCTTGTGTTGAGGTTTCTGTGAGATCTGCAAACAAAAAATGGAACTGAGGATTATTTTTTAAATCCCGGATATTTAATTGTTTGATATCAGCAGAATAAAACGGATCAAAATTATCAATACAGGTGATTTGTGTTTCTGGTTCTTCATTAAGAATTGCTTTTATCAGATTACTTCCAATAAAGCCTGCCCCGCCTGTTACTAAAATATGCATGATTTAAAATAAGCAATTAAATAAAAAATCCTGCCGTATGACAGGATTTTAGATTAAGTCGGGAAGACAGGATTCGAACCTGCGACCCCCTGGTCCCAAACCAGGTGCGCTACCGGCCTGCGCTACTTCCCGATCCGTCTGAAATAACTCAGATTTGGGAGTGCAAATATAAAGGCTTTAGCCTTATTATTCCCATTTTTTTAACCCAAAAAGAAATGCCGGTAAAAAAGGGCAAACCTCTTAATACCGGCATTAAAATGTTAATAAAGAATTATCTGGGCAAGCTTAAAGGAGTGGTAGTTGAAAAGTACATCAACTTGTTCATCTGCTTATTCTTTATATCATCAAGGTAAACAGCAAAAGCAACAATAATTTTTCTATTTCCCATTTGTGGTATCTGGTCAAATGGTATAAATAATTCTAGATTTTTAAGGTTCCCCTTATTATAACTAACTTTTTTATTTGGAGATAATATTGCTTTACGATAAGTGGCAAGTGCACCGCCCCAGTTGTAATAATCTCCATTTGCCTGTAAATAATACCCGTCCTGATCAGCCAGGCGGGCAACAAAAAAAACTTCCCCGATCTTGGAATTTGTTTTCACGTCAAAAGAAGGGGTAATAACAAGACCGTTTCTTTGAAAATCGGTAGTAACATTTAATTTACCTACATTGGTTACATCCACTTTTGCAACAGCCAATGCTGATTCCTTTTTACCTTTAGGATAAAGTGCTGCTATTAGCGATTTATCGCCTGCAGAGAGTTCATAGTTATCTTTCATTGAATAACCATCTGTCGTTTGCCAGGATGCAATGGAATAATGCATGATTGATTTTGGATCGTATGCTGTTCCATTTGTATAAAACTGGTTACTCATTTCAAATACATTGAAATCTACTTTAGCCTTATCCCATCCTTGCGTTTCCCTGTAATAATTATATACAGAATCTGTTTTTTTCCATTTTACAGCACCAGGATAACTCTGCTCATGCAACAATCCCAATGCATGTCCAAACTCATGCATCACAACCCTTTTCAGTTCTGCCTCGTTCCAATGGTTCGGATCGGCCCTCATTTCTGTGATCAATTGATTTAAACTATATGGAGGTTTAATTCCTTTTTTCTGTAAACTGGCTACATAATAATCGGCATCTGCAAAATATAAAGTATCAAAATTCATGGTTTGCTCATAATCCTTTCTGAATCGGGCTTCTGTACCCACAGCTGAATTATGGCCCATTCCTTTTCCCAATTTGACTCGCAGATCAGTAATTCTTGCCGTATCCGGCAAAAAATTGAATTTAATATTGGCATATTTTTCCCATTCTTTTGCATGCTGTATCACTTTATCACGGAGTGTTTTGCTGCCACCATACATGAATTTTACTCTTAGCACGGTGCCATTATCCCAAATATGATAATTGTCTCCCACACCCCTGTCTCCTAATGTGTCTTTCTTTTGCAGCATCCAGTCACCGATTGCTGCGCTACAGCCCGGCTTTGGAAAATGTTGAGCCGATACATTTGAACAGATGATCATTGTAACAATTCCAATTAGCAATACCTTTTTCATATAACCTAGTTTTAATTTATTGTCGAATATAAAGCGGATGACTGAAAATGCTAATACCCGTTCAACGGTATATTTATTTTTAAAATAAAAAATATTGTTAAGCAGACGATTTCAAAATAGAAAAGGTCACAAAAAAAGCCCTGCAAATATTGCAAAGCTTAGTTTCTTTGCGGAGAGGGAGGGATTCGAACCCTCGGTACAAGTTTAAGCTCGTACAACGGTTTAGCAAACCGGCCCTTTCGGCCACTCAGGCACCTCTCCGGATAAAGGGAAGCAAAAATAAAGATTACAGTCAAGAAATCCCAAAAAACAAATCCCAAATTCCGCTTTTATTAGCTGAATCTGGGATTTAAAATTTATTATAAATGAGAATTACATGGCTGCCAGCTGTACCTTCTGCTGAAGTTCTAAAACATTTTCTCTGAATACTCCGTCTGTATCCATCAGATCCTTAACTGTCTGGCAGGAATGTATCACAGTAGTGTGATCCCTTCCACCAAAATGCTCACCGATCGTTTTTAATGAATTTTTGGTAAAGGCTTTTGCCAGGTACATAGTGATCTGTCTTGCCTGTACGATCTCTCTTTTGCGGGTTTTCTGCAAAAGCTTATCATATGACACATCAAAGTACTCACATACCATTTTCTGAATGGTATCTATGGTAATTTCTTTGCTGGATGATTTTACAAAATTCCGTAACACTTTCTTTGCTAAGTCTAGGTCTATTTCCCTCCTGTTAAGCGAAGATTGTGCCAATAGTGATATTAATGCACCTTCTAATTCCCTTACGTTGTTACTAATATTATATGCAATATATTTTACCACCTCTTTCGGCATCTCAAGGCCATCATTCTTCATTTTCTTTTCAAGAATTTCAATTCTTGTATCATATTCCGGCACTTGCAGATCCGCACTAAGGCCCCACCGGAAACGGCTCAATAAACGTTCCTGCACTCCATCCAGGTCTTTAGGCGATTTATCAGAGGTTAAGATCAATTGCTTATGCGATTGATGCAAATGATTAAAAATGGCAAAGAATGCATCTTGAGATTTTTCTGCCTTGGCGAAAAATTGCACATCATCTATTATTAATACATCAATCAGTTGATAAAAATGAATAAAATCATTAATAGCATTATTACGGCTATGGTCCATAAACTGGTTAATGAACTTCTCTGAGCTAACATACAAAACCACTTTATTGGGGTGAAGTCTTTTTACTTCATTTCCAATAGCCTGGGCAAGATGGGTTTTACCTAACCCAACACCGCCATAAATTACAAGAGGATTAAAAGAATTGGTTCCGGGCTTTTCCGCTACTGTTTTACCGGCACGGCGAGCCACCCGGTTACAATCGCCTTCAATAAATGCCTCAAATGTATAAATGTGATTAAGCTGCGGGTCTATCTGCATTTTTTTCAGACCCGGTATCACGAACGGATTCTTAACAGGATTATTTATGACTAATGGAAAATCCATTTCGTTATTTGAAAATGTTTTAAAACCCTGGCCGCTTACATCCATAGTAACAGGTTTGTTCTTACTGTTACCACTATCTACCATGATGCGGTATTCGAGACGGGCATCTTTACCCAATTCTCTTTTCAATGTCTTTGCTAATAAATTTACGTAATGTTCTTCAAGATACTCGAAAAAGAATTGACTTGGGACCTGGATAACGAGAACATTATTTTTTATGGAAACCGGATGGATTGGTTCAAACCATGTCTTGTAATGCTGCCACTCAACGATGTCCTTGATGATCTTCAAACAATTGGTCCAGATTTTTTCAGCATTTTTCTCCATCAGATTAGTAAGCAGTTTATATCGGGTTAACTATAGTTGTTCTTCTCAATAAGTCCAAAAAAAATCTTCACACAATGTCAATAAAAAAAGTTGGACAGGAAGGCGAATATCACCATTTCTTTTATAAAAAAAAATTTTTACGTACCTGATTTTTGTGAAACAGAAATATTATGATTTTTGGCCAGTTTTTTCCCGGAAAATTTGGAAAATTCAAAATCTAACCTACCTAAAATTATACCGGCAAAACCCACCTGGTTCACTACCACGTCATCCCCCTTTTTATTTTTATAAACCAAAGGTTCATTTAAAAAACTATGGGTATGCCCGCCAATTATCAGATCAATATTTTCAGATTCTTTTGAAAGTATTTCATCACTTACCTGGTTAGCATCTTTATACTTGTTGCCAAGATGCGACAAACAAATGATCATGTCACAATCTTCTTTTCTTTTTAAATGATCAGCCACTTCATTTGCTTTTTGAACCGGGTCAAAGTATTTTGTGGCACCAAATAAATTAACAGGTATCAAACCCTTTGCTTCAATTCCAATTCCAAACACACCAATTTTTATTTTTCCTTTTTTAAAAACTTTGTGGGGTTGTGTTTTATGTTCCATCGGCGTTGATGTAAAATCATAATTGCAGATCAGCATCGGAAAATTTGCATGCCTGCTTAATTGTGTTGCCAGGTTTTCCATACCAGCATCAAAATCATGATTACCTATCGTTGTTGCATCATATCTTAATGATGACATGGCTTTTATTTCCGGCTCACCTTTATATATATTAAAATAGGGAGTACCCTGGAAAATATCTCCGGCATCCAGGAGTAAAACATGTTCTTCTTCAGCCCTGATCTTATTGATCAATTCTGCTCTTCCGGCTATACCTCCAAGTCCCTGGTTCCTTCCCCCATCCATTGGGAAAGGTTCAAGCTGGCTATGCGTATCATTAGTGTGTAAAATGGTCAATTTCAGCGGACTAAAGTAACCTGCTGCCGCCAAAAGGTCAGGCCCGGCAACAAAAGCCCCAGCAGATAAAGCCGCCTTTTCTATAAAACTTTTTCTACTCAGCATAGGTTACACGATTTTCAATGTTGGCATTGATATTCTTTCCCTGGCTCTTCAGCTTTTTAATATAATCAAATAAAGCATCTCTCATAAGATATCCATTCGAAATTTGTGGAATTGATTTCAGCATCACGACATCACCACCACCATTGGCTATATAATCCGAGTTGATAATTGAATAAGTTTTTTCAGGATCAATGGGCTTTCCGCCAATCAATACATTAATTGCTTTTCTTCCTGTTTGTCCGTCAGGATTATTTTTTATCTGCATAGTGATACCGGCTACCGGCCACCCTCCTTGTGTTGCCGTCAGATCTAAAAACTCCTGCAACACTGCTCCTGTTACTTTTTGAACGATCAATAAATTATCAAAAGGCATCAATTCAAATATCCTTCCCGTTGTTATATCTCCTTTTGGCAATTGATTCAAACGGATGCCTCCAAAATTCATAAATGCAGCATCTACATCTATGTTATATTTTTCTCTCCCCATATGTAAATATGCATCAGCCATAAAATTGCCCAACTCACCTTCCGGAAACTTTTTGTCAAGACTTTTTTCAGCATACCCTACAACTCCATTCATTAATGAATTGACCTCACGGCTGTAGGGTTGCAGAAATGCAAGTACAGTCGAATCTTTCTTTTGGGCCTGATTGATTCGATAGGTCTTATACTGCAATGCCTGACTTTGATATACGGTGTTGCAGGAAAAACTTGTAGCAACAAGTATAAAAACAACTGAGTAGAAGAGTAGATTTTTTTTCATATCAAAGCCTGCTTTGAAGGTATAAATAATTAATCCGGTAGCAAAGAGTTTGTGATTAAATCACAACAAATTTCTGCATCTTTGTAACAGATTTTTCAGGATAAAAACCTGACAATATGCAAAAAAATATATCACTTAGGTTGCTTCCCTCCGAAGCAGCAAATGAAACATTGATCAAAAATTATATTGCGGCTGCAGAAGCTGTTCCAATTAAGAACATCACAGGTTTTTACATCACAAAAAGATCACTTGATGCAAGAAGCAAACAACCCTGGATCAATCTTACCCTCCATACGTTCATTAATGAGCCATATCAGTACAGGCAGGTCATACCTTTTTATTTTAAAGACGTTTCAAACTCTACTCATAAAGTGATCATTGTAGGTGCAGGGCCTGCCGGTTTGTTCGCAGCATTACAACTAATTGAATCAGGTATAAAACCTGTTCTGCTGGAAAGAGGAAAAGATGTAAGAGCCAGAAGAAGAGATCTGGCGATGCTGAATAAAGAAGGAGAAGTGAATCCCGAAAGTAATTATTGCTTTGGAGAAGGTGGGGCCGGCACTTATAGTGATGGCAAACTTTACACCCGTAGCAGCAAACGGGGAGATATTAACCGCATCCTGAACCTCTTTGTACATTTTGGGGCTGAAGAACAGATTCTGTTCGAAGCCCATCCGCATATTGGCACCAATAAACTGCCACATATTATTACAGCCATACGGAAGAAGATAATTGAATGTGGCGGTGAATTCCTTTTCGAAAAAAAAGTGACAGACCTTATCTTAAATAAGGATGAAATAGAAGGAGTAATTACGGCTGACGGAGAAAGGTACAAGGGAGATGCAGTTATTTTAGCTACAGGTCATTCAGCCAGGGATATATTTCAATTGCTTCATGCAAAAAAGATTTTGATAGAATCTAAACCATTTGCATTAGGTGTAAGGGTTGAGCATCCGCAATCATTGATTGATACCAGTCAGTATCATTGCGAAGTTCGCAATGAGTTTTTACCACCTGCTTCTTATAGTTGGGTGCAGCAGGTAGATGGAAAAGGCGTTTTTTCCTTTTGCATGTGTCCGGGTGGTATTATTGCTCCGGCTGCTACTGCCCCCGGTGAATTAGTGGTAAACGGTTGGAGCCCTTCTAAAAGAAATAATCCCTATGCTAATAGTGGTATCGTTGTAACTGTAGAGGATAAAGACATTACAGCCTTTCAAAAACATGGGCCATTAGCAGCTATGCACTTTCAGCAATCAGTTGAAAAAAAGGCATTTGATGCCGGGGGTGGAAAATTTGTAGCCCCTGCACTACGACTGGTTGATTTTTGTACTAATAAACTTTCAGCCACACTTCCGGATTGCTCATACCTGCCTGGCATCAATGCTGTATCACTAAAAAATGTATTGCCAGACTTTGTATACACCCGATTACAAACGGCTTTCAGAGAATATGGAAGAAAGATGAAGGGATATTATTCTAATGATGCAATAGTTGTAGCAACAGAATCCAGAACCTCCTCGCCGGTACGTATTCCCAGGGATTCTGTAAACTTGCAACATCCCCAGGTAAAAAATCTTTATCCCTGTGCAGAAGGTGCAGGCTATGCAGGTGGAATTGTAAGTGCTGCAATGGATGGTGAAAGAGTTGCCAAACAGATTGAAATCGTTTTGAAGAATATTTATCGCTGAAAATAACTGCAGTTCACACTCTTATTTATGCAATTGGCCGATTAATAATGGCTGTTTTATCAAGAAAACTAATTTTACAACTCAAACGAATAAACCATGACCTTACTCGAACTAAAGAATATCAAAAAGTACTTTGCTACTCAAAAGGCAGTTGATGATATCAGCCTTTCAGTTGAAAGAGGACAGATTTTTGGCCTTTTGGGACCCAATGGGGCCGGCAAAACAACTTTGATACGAATGATCACAGGTATCTTTTACCCGGATGAAGGCCAGATCATTTTTGATGGAAAGAAATTTGATCCCATAAAAGATGTAGAACATATTGGCTACATGCCTGAAGAAAGAGGGTTGTACAAAAAAATGAAGATTGGCGAACAAACCATGTACCTGGCACAATTAAAAGGTTTGAAAAAAGCTGATGCTACAAAAAAGATAAAGGAGTGGTTCATCAAATTTGAAATGGAAGGCTGGTGGAATAAAAAAGTGGAAGACCTTTCAAAGGGAATGAGCCAGAAGCTGCAATTCGTTACTACAGTTCTACACAATCCTAAATTGATCATCTTAGACGAGCCCTTCAGCGGCCTTGACCCGGTTAATAGTAACCTCATAAAAGATGAAATTTATAACCTGGCTAAAAATGGAGCTACCATCATCTTCAGCACACATAGAATGGAGCAGGTAGAAGAAATATGTGATCATATTGCACTGGTGAATAAAGGAAACATTATACTCGATGGTACCGTGGCAAAAGTGAAACAGGATTTTAAAGAGAACCTGTTCAGCATCGGGACAGAACAAATGCCTTCATTAAATGGAGCAGCCCCGTTTGATATTGTTGGCACAAAAGCTGACAAGCTGATCGTACGAATAAAAGAAGGCAATACATCAAATGATGTGTTACACTACCTTTTACAAAATGGCTCACAAATTCAATCCTTCAACGAAATACTTCCTTCGCTGAATGATATATTCATCAAACTTGTAGAAGGAACACCTGCTGCACGCCAATTTCAAAAAGTATAACCAATACCAATAAAACTTATAATAATGAACAAGATCTGGCTTATCATAAAAAGAGAATACCTGACAAGGGTTCGTAAAAAAACTTTTATCATTTCAACTTTACTCTTTCCGCTTCTTTACCTCGGTTTGATCTTTGGAATGGGTTTTATTGCAGATAAAAGCAGGCAAACACTCAACGTTGCCATTATTGACAATTCCGGGTATTTCACTGAAAATCTTATTCAACAGGAAAATGCGATAGACAATAGCTCAGTGCTTACCTTAATAAAAGAGCATCCCGAAAAAATAATTGCTGATCACAAAAAAGAAGGCTTTGACGGTTATATTGAAATTCCAGCAATGGACTGGAAAGAGGGAAATGATAGTCTTTTATTTAAGTCTAACAAATCTTATGGGAGCAACACCAAAGCTCCTGTTGAAGCAAAACTAAACCGGATATGGAGTTCCATAAAAAACGACAGCTTACGGATTGATACAGAAAAACAGGCTATTCTAACCAAAAAACTGTCTGTTACAGCCCGGAACATTGAAGACGAAAATGCCAATGCAAATACAGCAGAAGGTATTGGCTATGTAGCTGGTTTCCTCATTTATTTTATCCTGCTTATTTATGGTTCGCAGGTGATGATGGGTGTAATGGAAGAAAAGACAAACCGTATTGCAGAGGTGATTGTTTCATCAGTTAAACCATTCCAGATGATGCTGGGAAAGATACTTGGCATTGGGATGGTGGCATTGACACAATTTTTACTATGGATCGCATTTGTTTTATTAGTATACAATGTTGGTAAAGCAGCCGGTGGCGATATGGCAAGTGGTATCGTTGGAAGTATCCAGAATATGTTTGCCAGTGTAAATGTGCCGTTGGTATTGTTCTGCTTTGGATTTTATTTTCTTGCAGGATTCTTTTTCTATTCTTCACTTTATGGTGCAATAGGCAGCGCTGTTAATGAAGATATGCGGGAAGCTCAATCATTGAGTTTTCCTGTTACCATGCTGGTTATTATTTCAATTGCATTAATGACTGCTGCAATAAATGATCCTACAGGACCAATAGCTGTTTGGGGAAGTATTATACCATTCAGTTCACCCATTGTGATGATGGCCAGGATACCTTACGGTGTACCAGGAACTGTTCCCTGGTGGCAATTAGGTTTGTCTATGGCACTTTTAATTATAGGTTTCATATTCACCGTTTGGTTTGCCGGGAAAATTTACCGCACCGGCATATTAATGTATGGCAAAAAACCAACCTGGAAAGAAATGATAAAGTGGGCCTTTAGAAAAAACTAATCTTCAATGAATAGTCGTAAAGCCATCCCGGTTTGCCGGGATGGCTTTTTTGTTAAAATTTCCTTTTTATGACAGGCTGTACAACAAAATACGAATACAATCGTATATTTGATACGAAGATTTTCGTGATTAAATTATTTAGCCATTTAAAACTGAACGTATGAAACCAACAAATCATTTTACCGGCCGCCTGCTTCTTGTATGTCTTACATTATTTACAATGATCGGATTGATCTCCTGGGATTATCGCCAGGCACCCGGCCAGTTTGAACAAACCATGAACGATACAACACCAAAAAAGAAAACTGTCGACCGTGAAAAAAAGATCCGTGACCTTGACGAAGTATTGGATGAACTGGAGGCCACAGACCTGAAAGTGGATATGGAAAAAATGCAAAAGGAAATTGCAGAAGCAATGAAAAGTATTGACATGGAGAAAATTCAACTTGACATTGAAAGAGCTCTGAAGTCTGTTGACATGGAAAAGATCCAGAAGGAAGTACAGGAGTCTTTAGCAAAAATTGATTACGCCAAAATTCAGGCCGAGGTAACAAAAGCCATGAAAGAAATTGATTTGGAAAAGATTCAGAAAGAAGTACAAGAGTCGCTAGAAAAAGTAGATTGGGATAAAATGAAAGCTGAGTTAGAAAAAGTGAAAGAAATAGATTTGAAAAAAATGGAGAAGGATATGGAGAAGTTAAAAGACGAAATGAAAGAGCTTGGTCCGAAAATGGAAAAGGAAATGAAAAAAGCTAAGATCGAAATTGAAAAAGCCAAGGCTGAAATAAAAGAATACAAAAGTTTTGTTGATGGACTTGAAAGTGATGGACTTATCAATAAAAAACAAGGCTATAGCTTGCGCCATAAAGACGGTGAATTATTCATCAACGGAACTAAAGCCTCGGATATAACTTATTCTAAGTACAAGAACTTTCTTGACAGACATAAAAAGTTCAATATTGAATTCAACGATAAAGAGTCCAACATTGACATTAATTAAGGATTAAGTTTTAGTGTGTGTTTAAAAGGGTTAGCCCTGAAAAACAAAAAAGTCCCGTTTCCACGGGACTTTTGTATTGAGTAATATATTTAATTAAAATCCGCCACTAAAAGGAGAAGGCACTATCTCAAAATCTGCAACTTCTATCATCTCAATATTTAACTGAAATGCCTCATCAGTTTTTATCACTACTTTTTCTTTTGTTATTTTTTTATATCCTGACTTCTCAAATATGAATTTATAAACACCTGGCTTCAACTGATCAAAGGCATAACCACCTGTTTCATCAGTAGCCACCACTTTTTCTTTTTTTGAAACAAGTACAGCTGTAATACTTACATCTTTGATCGGCTTCTTGGTCTCGGCATGAATCACATAGCCGTTAATCTCATCTTTTTTCCCGTCACCAGGTCCAGGTCCGTCAATAGTGTTGGCCTTTGCCACTGCAAAGCCCAATACTGAGATGGCCAGCAGTAATAGTTTTTGTTTCATTGTAATTGTTTTGAATGGTTTTTAATTAACCCTTCAGCACTTATCCGTTGGTGGCGGTTGCTAAAATTAGAGCTTTTTCACCGGATTTTCCAAACCTTCTTTAAACTCATCCCACACCTTTTTCACTATCTCTCCGGCTGGAATTATTTCATTCAACAAGGCACTTACTTGTCCTATTTCCAGTTCCCCCTCGTTCAGGATTCCTTCAAACATTCCTTTTTTGGCCCTTGCTCTTCCCAGTAACGTTTGTAATTCTTCTACCGTTGCCCCTCTTAGCTCTGCCTTTTGTACTTGCTGAAAGAATTCGTTTTTTATCAATCGGACTGGGGTAAGTTGCTTCATGGTCAATTGAGTATCTCCTTCCTTAGCAGCTATCACTTCATTTTTAAAATTAATATGTGATGATGCTTCTTCACTTGCCACAAACCGGCTTCCCATTTGCACACCTTCTGCACCCAGCACCATCGCAGCCAGCATCTGCCTGCCTGTTGCTATTCCTCCTGCTGCAATTACTGGAATACTTACAGCATCAACCACAGCAGGAATAAGCACCATTGTAGTTGTTTCCTCTCTCCCATTATGACCACCTGCTTCAAACCCTTCAGCCACCACTGCATCACATCCGGACTCCTCTGATTTCTTTGCAAATTTTGAAGAACTCACTACATGTACAACGGTTACACCTTTCTCTTTTAAGACACTGGTCCAAGTTTTCGGGTTACCGGCAGAAGTAAAAACAATTTTCACTTCTTCATCAATTATGATCTGGATATGCTTGTCAATATCAGGGTACAGTAAGGGTACATTTACAGCAAAGGGAAGGGTGGTAGCAGATTTGCATTTGCGGATATGTTCCCGTAAGACATCAGGATACATGGATCCGCTGCCTATTATTCCTAATCCACCGGCATTACTTACTGCACTGGCCAATTTCCAGCCACTGGCCCATATCATCCCAGCCTGGATGATAGGATATTCAACACCAAAAAGTTTTGTTATACGATTATTAAATGTGGTCATCTCCATGTACATTACTGGTAGTAAAGATAGTTGAACATCCAACAAGAAGCCAGTAGCTATCCCAAGTCTATACTTGTATTATCTCCTATATTCAGCGAACGGGATTCGCCACGCAGATTAGTATCGCTGCCAATGATCGAATCATCCAACACAATATCATATAAATTGGAAAATGAACCAATAATAGAGTCTTTTACAATCGAATAATCTATAGTTGCATTTTCACCTATTGACACATTAGGGCCGATGATAGAATTCTTGATAGTACAACCTTCAGCAATACTGACAGGATGAACGATTACTGTGTTCTCAAACCTGTCCGCATCTGTTTTTACAGCAAACTTTTTTAAAAGGGTGGCATTGGATTCCAGTAATGTTTCTCTCCTACCGCAATCAAACCAGTTCTCTACTTTAAAGGATTTGAATTTAGAACCCATCTTTATCATACAATCAAGAGCATCTGTAAGGCTATATTCACCATGACTGCGTAAACCTTCCCGTATATTATTTTCCAGGCATTGAAACATCTGCTCCGCTTCCTTTATTTTATATACACCCACCAAAGCCATGTTTGATTTCGGTATCTGCGGTTTCTCCACTACCCTGCTGATAAACCCATCGTCTTCAATTTCAGCAACTCCAAATTCCCTTGGATCGTCCACTTTTCTTACACCGATCATCGAATATTCACTATTCACCACCTCTTTTACATCGTATTCGCAAATGGTATCACCAAGCACAACAAATACTTCATCGTTATTTACAATGTTCCTTGTAAGACGGATGGCATGTCCAATTCCCTGCCTGTCTACCTGGTGTACATAATGTGCCGTAAGGTCAGGATGTTTACTTCTTACAAAATCCTGTATCTTATCACCAAGATATCCTACGATGAAAACAAATTCGTTGATACCTGCACTTTGTAACTGTTCAATAATTAAACTGAGAACCGTCTTTCCTGCCAGGGGAATGAGAGCTTTAGGCTGAGTGTAACTATGTGGACGCAGCTTGGTGCCTGCCCCCGCTACTGGTATGATAGCTTTCATCTGCAATATTTACAGTTCATTTTATTAATGATCTGCGGTGGTTTGGTTACTAATCAAAAGCCAACGAAAGTAAGACATTTCAAATAAACAAAATATTAAGCCTTGCAGTCATTCACAACTGCTGCTATCTTATTTTTGTAACGATATTAATTTTTGTGTCCGGGTTCAGAATGGCTTTCAACCTTGTTGCAAGTTTATCCTGCGTAAACCGAAGGGCACTCGTCATCGTTCGGTAATCCTATTCAGCAAATGCAAAAAGACACTGTTTTATTCGACCTCATCAACAAAGAACTGGATCGTCAGAGAAATGGCATTGAATTGATCGCCTCTGAAAACTTCACATCTCTGCAGGTAATGCAGGCAATGGGTACTGTACCCACCAATAAATACGCAGAAGGTTACCCAGGTAAAAGATATTATGGAGGCTGCGAAGTAGTGGATGAAATAGAAACACTGGCCATTGAACGATTAAAAAAAGTTTTCAACTGCTCATGGGCCAATGTACAGCCACATAGTGGAGCTTCAGCTAATGCTGCAGTTTTTTTGGCCGTTATGAAACCGGGAGAAAAATTCCTGGGCCTTGACCTTAGTATGGGAGGACATCTTACACATGGAAGCCCTGCCAACTTTAGTGGTAAAACATACAATGCTTTACACTATGGAGTAACCAAAGATGGAATAATAGATTATGAACAACTGGAATTTATTGCAAGAGCAGAAAAACCAAAAATGATTATTTGCGGGGCATCCGCTTACAGCCGCGACTGGGATTATAAACGTATCCGTGCCGTAGCAGATGAAATTGGCGCAGTTGTGTTTGCAGATATTGCACATCCTGCAGGGTTAATTGCAACAGGCTTGCTGAATGATCCCTTTGATCATTGTCATATCGTTAGCTCAACAACTCATAAAACATTAAGAGGACCAAGAGGCGGTATCATCATGCTTCGTCATGATTTTGAAAACCCGTGGGGACTGAAAGACCCGAAAGGAAATTTAAGAATGATGAGCTCATTATTAGACCTTGCTGTTTTTCCAGGTTCACAAGGAGGGCCACTTGAACATGTTATTGCCGCAAAAGCAGTTTCATTTGGCGAAATACTGAATGAGGATTTCAAAAAATATGGCAAACAGGTAATTGCCAATGCACAAGCTATGGCGAAAGCATTTGTAAGCCGTGGTTACAATCTTATAAGCGATGGCACTGATAATCATTTGATGCTGATCGACCTCCGCAATAAAAACCTTACTGGTAAAAAAGCACAGGAAACACTTGACAAAGCTCACATTACGCTGAATAAAAATGCGGTACCTTTTGATGATAAATCACCTTTTGTTACCTCTGGCATCCGTGTAGGTGTGCCCGCAGTTACCACAAGAGGATTGAAAGAGGAACATATGGAAACCATAGTGAGCATGATAGATAAAGTGCTGATGAACACAGATGATGACAACACTATTACATCTGTAAGAGGTGAAGTAAAAAACTTCATGCAGCAGTTTCCGCTATATCCTGAACTGGGTTAATATTATTTACTATAAATGATCAACTGATGATTCAACGTCAACAAACACTTTGGTTATTATTAGCTACAGCAGCCGGTATACTTTCGTTTTTGTATCCCTTTGCCACCGGAATTGAAAATGTAGAAAACACCACAATGGAAAGGTCTGTAGAAATAATTGCCGGAGGACATCTTTTATTGATAGTATTAACAGTAGCTAGTATCGCTATCTCCTTTATTACTATTTTTCTATTTAAAAACCGGGGGCAACAAAAGATATTATGCATCATTGGTTTGTTGCTTACCATAGGTATCTGCTTTCTTTATGTAACGCAAACATTAAAACTCATTAAATACGTACCAGCTCTCTGGGCAGTATTACCTTTTATAATTTTGGTAAGCTATTTTATGGCATACCGTGGCATTCGAAGCGATGCGAAACTGGTAAAGTCGCTGGATAAATTAAGGTGATATTATCCGGGTATCCCAAATTCTGACCACCTTGCCATTGTACTAAGGGTAATTATTGATTTTCGGAACAGTCCATATCAATAACTGTAATTCTACTTCGTACAGGACACATTTTGCACTAAGTGTATCCTATTATTCTCCTTTTTCATTTTCATAATGGATAGGTACGGGGCGTCGCCGGCTATAATTTTAGTCTATCCAAATCCATCTTTCTATGAAGTCCACCCTATTCTTCATTGTGTCATTTCTGTACACAACTTTTTCATTTGCACAAATAGACCCCAGCACACCCTGGACATGGATGAAAGGTGATAACACCGTAAACCGTTTGGGTGTTGGGAATACAGCTAATAAACCCGGCTCAAGAAATTCATCAACCACATGGAGAGATGGAGCAGGAAACCTGTGGATGTTTGGCGGATCCGGGTATGCTTCATCAGGACAAGGATATTTAAATGACCTCTGGAAATTCAACCCCGGTACAAGTATATGGACATGGGTAAAAGGGAGTAGCAATACTGAAGAATACAGCGTATATGGCTTACAGAACATACCAAACATGCTTAACAAACCAGGAGCAACGGTTCTGAGTTCATCTTGGACTGATACTAACAATTATCTGTGGTTGTTTGGGGGCTTTGGCTATACGAATAATTCATTTGGCTTTCTGAACACACTCTGGAAATTTAATACAGTTACAAACGAATGGACTTGGGTAAAAGGCGATAAAACAATTGATAAAAAAGGTGTGTATGGTACTAAAGGTGTAGAGCATACAAATAATAAACCTGGTGCAAGATATGGCAGCCAAACTTGGATTGATGAAAGTGGTAATATGTGGCTGTTTGGAGGATATGGTTACGATGAAAATAATTTTGGAATGTTAAATGATCTTTGGAAATACAATCCGGTCAATAACAAATGGACATGGATGCATGGCGATAAAACAATTGACCAAATTGGAGTTTTTGGAATAAAAGGTAATGCCAATCCGTCAAATAAACCTGGCGGAAGATATGCAAGTACTTCATGGAGGGATAACAATGGAAATTTCTGGCTTTTTGGCGGGTATGGCTTTGATGATACTCAAATTGGTAGTCTAAACGACCTATGGAAATATAATCCTTCCACAAATCAATGGACATGGATGCATGGTGACAAAACAAATAACCAAGTTGGCATATATGGTTCATTAGGGATAGCAAATGTTACTAACCAACCTGGCTCAAGGTATGTTAGTAATTCCTGGACGAGTATATCAGGCGAATTATGGTTGTTTGGAGGACAAGGTTATGGCTCAACTAATTCAGGTTATTTGAATGACCTTTGGAGATACAATCCATCAACTAATACTTGGACTTGGGTAAAAGGAGATAATGCTGTTGATCAAACAGGCATTTACGGAAACCAAGGAATGCCAGACATATCTAATAAATCAGGTGCAAGAAATGGAGCTGTTTCATGGACAGATAATGGTGGAAACCTGTGGCTGTTTGGTGGTTATGGTTTCGATGGAAGTAGTTCAGGCGTACTGAATGACCTTTGGAAGATAAACAGCAGCCAACTTGTATTACCACTCCTTTTGCTCAACTTCAGCGGCACTTTAAATAATGATATTGTTCATCTGAAATGGGAAGCCGAACAGGAAACCGGTTTCAGACATTACAATGTGCAACGCAGTATAGATGGCAATAATTTTATCACTATCGGAATGGTAAATGGTGCCGGAAATAATACCCGCAATGAATATACTTATTATGATAACGGGTTAATCAACCAGGCAGCAAAAAAGGTTTTTTACCGGTTGCAGATGATGGACCTTGATGGAAAATTTACATACAGCAAGATCATTTGTTTCGACAAGGAACAAACCAATGGAACTATAACTGTATTCCCCAATCCTGCCAGCCATTCCATCAATATATCATTTGAACAGTATAAAAAGGGTAACATGACAATCCATATAACCGGCATAGGCGGTAACACGATAAAAAAAATGACACAGTTTACAGCCGAAGGAAAAACAAGTCTCAGTATTGAAGTGAGTACATTACCAGCAGGCACTTATATGCTTTCGGTAATCAGTGAAAACGGAACTATGCATCAAAAATTCATCAAACAATAAAACAAAAAGGGGCTTATCGCCCCTTTTGTATGTTGGTTCAATCCCTCTCTATTGTATAATGAATTTTGAAGTGAGTATCTGTTCACCGCCTGTCACCTGCAGATAATATTGTCCTGACTGCAATTGACCCGGCAGTTCTATTGTTTTGGAGAAAGAACCACCCGGGTGTTTTAATGTTTCTGTCTTTATTACCTGTCCGTTGGCCCCATATACTCTTACTGTATAATTTCCCGCAGCACTGTTCATTTGTAAAGTGAATTGTTTGCCGGTAACAGGGTTTGGATACAATACAATATCCTGTTGAAGGGTACCAATCGCTGCTACTTTTACAACCGGGCTATATACATTTCTGCTGCCAAGGCTTATTACTTTGATACGGTAATAGGTAACAGGAGAAGGGTGCAGATCATATTCAACGTAATCCTCCCTGCTGTTTGCATTTGTTTTTGGAGCAAAGGATGACATGGTTTCAAACCGGGTTCCATCAATTGATTTTTCTAGTTCATAATTAATCACATCCGATTCCGTAAGGTTAGTCCATTCTATTATATTTCTGCTTCCACTTTTATATGCTTTTACATTTACAAGTTTTACTGGCAATGGGTTTGTTGCAGAATTGTTGCTAGCTAGTGAAAAGGAACTAAAAGTGGATACCGTTCCTGACGTAATTGTTCCGTTAATATTAGTTCCAGTGGTTCCTGAATTTCCTTCACTAGTCCATTGTGAGCCATTATACCTTGCAACCTGCAAATCACTAAGATTAGTAACATATAAAGCACCATTGCAAGGGCTGTTACTATTCCAAAATAAAGTAACTGCAACATTCGCCGAACCAGTACGGTCTAAAGTCCAGTATTCACAAGCACTTACTTGAGTAATGGGACTAAGCACAGAGCCTCTGTTTGGAGAAGGTGCCCTGTTAAACTCCGCCTGAAAAGTAGTTGAAGGCGATGGTGCTGAAATACCAATTTCCCGCATACCGGCATTTAATTTGCCAACCGGAAAAGTAAAGGCTGTTGTTCCGATCTTAGCCATCGGACCATTAATAAATGAAGTTGTAGAACCAGTAGTGTAAGATGCTGATGCAGCCGAATTTAATGTTAAAAGATTTGTACTGCTTGTTGTTATATGGCCGTTTGTTAGTGTAAGTATATTCGTTACAAAAGCAGGACGTTGAAGTGATATACCTGAAGTAGCGGCTCCGGCAGTATTGTTTGCAGTTAAGTTATAAAATGTCGTGTTATTTGTACCTCCAATATTTTGTAATACCGAGCCGTTAAAAGTCACCGTTGCAGCTTGTTGTGTAAATGTTCCATTATTTATAAAATGACGACCAACAGTTAAGTTATTATTTAAAGTTGATGCATTAAGACCGGCGCTTGTACTTATTGTTACATCGTTTAGAACAGTAGTGTTTGCTCTTATTTCAGCGGTAGGACTGTTTGTTGAGCTTACTGTAAGGTTATATATAGATGGAGTAGTAAGAATCCAGAAATTGATTGGAGCAGTAGTTGGGGTTAAAGTGTTACCAACCTGAATTGTTCCTCCAGTAACAGTAAAATTTGTTGCATTATTCCAATAATCTGCATAAACCGTTGATAATTGTTGTAATACAATTGATCCCCCACTCATAATAAATGTTGACCCAGTTGCAAAAATTTCAAAAGAGCCCCAGTTTTGACTATTTCCACTTGTTGCAACAGTTACAGTCCCACCTGACTGATTATAAGTTATCAGATCTGTTGTTCCACTTCCCCCTAATGCAGCACTTACATTTAATGTACCACCCTCTATAGTAATTGATGATCCTGTATAATACAAAAGTTTATGAGCATTACTTGTTCCAACATTATAGGTTCCATTTGTTACTCTAAGAGACCCTCTCACATTAATGTTATTACTTTGAGCAGTGAGTGTGACATTAGGATTATTTAGCCAGATGCCACCAGCTGCAGGAATTGTATAGTTAGCAGTATTAAAAAAAGTATTTGTAAGAGTATAGGTACCAGACATTTTAATAATGCCCTGTGTTAACGTCAAAAAACCAGCTGGTATTACTGTTATATTGGTAGACAAAAACTCAACGATATTATTGTTTGCTGCCCCTGTATTATTTATGGTAATGTTATTAAATTCTGTTAGTATACCTGCACCACTTATTGTTTGATTGGAAGAGCCATTCAAAGTAATATCCATTTGAAACGTTCCATTGTCAGCATCCAATGAACCAGCATTCGCCAGATTTCCACCTAATGTAAATGTCAAATCTGCCGTAGGCCGAAAAGTTACACCAAAACCTATTGTAAGATTTCCAGTAGCAGTACAATTTGCTGGAACAGACTTAGTATTACTACCTGAAAGGGTCAGGTTTGAATAAGTTTCAGTTCTTATTGTTTGAGCTGCCCCGTAATAGTCTACAGTACTTCCTGTTGCAGTTGTAAGGCTTCCCCCAGTAAATAATGCACCAGAAACATTTAATCTGCCAGCACCTGTAATAATAACCTGATTTCGATCAACATCACCATCATCCATAATAATATTCCCAGATACTGTAGCAGTACCTGTTGAAATTGTTAGTCTATTAGCACGGTTATCATTTCCAGTTGTTGCCATTGAAACTGACGTACAGGATAATGTTCCGGCACCAACAGCAACAGTCTTATGATCCCCATTTCCATTTCCAGAATTTATTGTGAGAGCTCCGCCTATTGCAAGCGAATTTGCTCCGTTAATAGTAACTGTACTCGCATTACTGCCTCCGTTAACAGTAAGAGATGCGCAAACAGCGGCCACATCAACTGTAACCGTAATACCATCATTTATTACAACAGTTTGACCTGCAGTTGGAACTGCAGCCCCACCCCATGTTATCGTACTACTCCAAGGACCCGAAACAGAAGCTATTCTTTGTGCTTTTGCGGAAAAGAAAAAAAATGTAACTAATATTGTAAGAATACAATTCTTAGACTTTAAAAACGTAAAAAACTTCATAGTGTCAATTAAAGGGGATTAAACAATCAGCCCTTCAGAGGAAACAGATTTTGGTAGGAATTTCAGAGATAGTGGGTAGGATCGTATCTGGTCATAAAGGTATATTAACCAACCTGTTTATGCAAGCTTTACCATGTATTTTTTACTGGTAATAATGCGTAAAACTACGATTGAGGTGATTATCTTCTATTAATTTGATTTTGATCAAACAGAGGATGAGCCTTTACAGGTATTTTGCCGTATAGCTAGGTGTATTTTTTTTGAGATCCGCAGGTTTTCCGGCAAACACCAGTTCACCACCCCCATCACCGGCTTCAGGCCCAAGATCAATTACCCAATCAGCACTTTTAATTACATCTGTATTGTGTTCTATGACAACGATGGAGTGCCCCTGTTCAATCAATGCATTGAAAGACGCAAGCAGTTTTTTTATATCATTGAAATGCAAACCGGTTGTTGGCTCGTCAAAAATGAAAAGTATCTTATTTCCTGCCCTTCCTTTACCAAGAAAAGAAGCCAGCTTCACCCTTTGTGCTTCACCGCCGGATAATGTATTGGATGATTGACCTAATTTCACATAACCCAGCCCTACATCATGCAGTGGTTGTATAGCTTTCCCGATATTGGCACTATCTGTATTAGCAAAAAAATCAATGGCTTCATCCACACTCATCTCCAGTACATCATAAATGCTCTTATCCTTTATTTTCACTTCCAGCACTTCTTCTTTAAATCGTTTGCCGCCGCATGATTCACAAACCAGGTGCACATCTGCCAGGAACTGCATCTCAACAATCTGCTCGCCTTCACCTTTGCAGGTATCACAACGGCCGCCATCCACATTAAAAGAAAAATGTTTGGGCTGAAATGCCCGCATTTTACTCAATGGCTGTTTGGCAAACAGATCTCTTATCTCATCATAAGCTTTAATATAGGTAACCGGGTTGCTACGGGATGATTTGCCAATGGGGTTCTGGTCCACCAGTTCCAGTTGCTGAATAGAATCAATATCGCCGGTGATCTGTTTATGAAATCCAACCTTATCTCCGAATTCCCCTTTTATTTTCCGCAGGGCGGGATAAAGTATCTGTTTTACTAATGTTGTTTTACCACTGCCGCTAACGCCACTTACCACACATAATACATTCAAAGGAAATTCAACATTGATGTTTTTTAAGTTATGTTGCCTAGCTCCTTCTACCGTAATCGAACGGTTCCATTTACGAACCTGTTTGGGTGGTTCTATTTTCAAATCACCATTCAGATATTTACCTGTAAGGCTCATCGGGTTTGTAATGATGGCATCATAATCACCTTCAGCCACCACTTCACCGCCAAGATGTGAGGCGAGTGGCCCCATGTCAATGATATGGTCTGCTTCCCGCATCATCATTTCATCATGTTCCACCACCACCACTGTATTGCCAAGGTCCCTTAATTCTTTTAACACCTTTATCAGGTTGGCCGTATCTCTTGAATGAAGACCTATTGAAGGTTCATCTAATATATAGAGAGAGTTAGTAAGATTACTTCCCAAACTTCTTGTTAGTTGTATCCGTTGGCTTTCTCCACCACTTAATGAATTGGCAAGACGGCTTAATGTTAAATAACCTAATCCAACTTTTATCAAAGTATCCAGCCGGTTATCTAATTCGATCAGTATCCGTTTGGCAATATCCTTATCATGCTGGCTGAGTTTCGATTCCAGTTTATCAAACCATATTTTCAGATCCCGTACCGGCATTGTACTGAGTTCACCAATATGCTTACCTCCCACTTGAACATATAAAGCTTCTTTGCGTAAACGATAACCATTACAATCCGGGCATTCTGTACGGCCACGGTAGCGGCTTAGCAAAACCCTGTATTGTACTTTATACAACTGCGATTCTACATCCTTAAAAAAATCATTGATGCCCATCACACCATCACTACCTTCCCAAAGTTGTTTGTATTGTTTATCAGTGAGGTCAGCAACCGGTTTATGTACAGGAAAATTGAATTGCTTGGCACCTTTTACAAAATTCTGCCGCCACCAATCCAGTTTATCACCCTTCCACGGTGCCACAGCACCTTCATAAACACTCAATCTTCTGTCTGGAATAACCAGATCAGGATCTATTCCCAGCACCTGTGAAAAACCTTCGCAGGTAGGACAGGCGCCAAAAGGATTATTAAAAGAAAAAAGATTTGGAACAGGTTCTTCAAACTGCATACCGTCCAGTTCAAAACGGTTATTGAAATGCAATAGCTTTTTACCGTTTATTTCCAGGTAAACATCTCCTTCTCCTTCATAAAAAGCAGTACCTATTGAATCCGCAAGCCTGTGCTTATCATCATCATCAAAATCTTTTACAACAATTCTGTCAATAAGGATATGTGTTATTTTTTTTGCCTTCAGTTCCTTATCATTCAACTCCAGCAGATCTTCTATTCTTTGAGATTCTAAAGCTCCTCCTTCGGAAGCAACCGAGCTTTGCGAAGAGTGGGTACTACTTCCTGGGGATGCTACTCTGCTAAATCCTTTCTGCATCAATATATTCAACTCTTCTTTTATATCTCTTTTTGCATGTTGTTTAAATGTAGAAAGAATAAAAACTTTATCGCCTTCTTTCAGGTCAATAATAGCATTCAATACATCTGTCACATCATCTTTCTTAACCTCCTTTCCGGAAATTGGTGAGATGGTTTTTCCAATCCGTGCAAATAACAACCTGAGATAATCATGTATCTCCGTCATACTACCAACTGTACTGCGGGGTGTCCGGGTAATTACTTTTTGTTCAATGGCGATGGCCGGGCATAGTCCCTTGATATAATCCACATCCGGTTTGTTCATCCTATTGAGGAACTGCCGGGCATAAGCACTCAGGCTTTCGGCATAGCGTCGTTGTCCTTCGGCATATAAAGTATCAATGGTAAGGGAAGATTTGCCAGAGCCGGATACACCTGTTACAACGATCAGCTTATTCCGGGGAATTTCAACGGTAACATTTTTCAGGTTGTGTACCCTTGCCCCTTTAATAAGGATAATATTTGCGGAATTTACGGTCTTCGTTTTGACGGAGATTTTCTCTTTTATTGTCTTTTCCATTAATATGTCTGCAAATGTAAAGCCTTATCAGGCATGAAGTAAGGTGGTATTCTTAACATTTTGTTTGGACAATTAATGACAATTTGCTTTCACAAATGTTTGGCAATTTCATGAAATGCCCTATTTTTAATTTCCAATTAATCCTAAAAATGAAAAACTTAAACTTACGCAGCCTATAGCAAACACTTCTACCTGATTTTTTACGTAACTATTTATTGTACCAATATCCATTTGAATATGTGCCTGTAATATATTGTGCAGGTACGGCAACCTAAACTGTAGAAGTTATGAAAGCTTTATCTAAGAAAACTGATCATGAACTGATCCATCTGTTTACCGATGGTAATGTTGACGCATTGGAAGCCCTTGTTCTCCGTCACAAGGACAAATTATACACTTCCATCCTGTTCCTGGTAAAAGACAAATACCTTGCCGAGGACATCTTCCAGGATGCCTTTATACGCATTATTGATACCATGCGTGGCGGTCGTTATACCGAAGAGGGAAAATTCCTTCCCTGGGCTATGCGGATTGCACACAACCTGTGTGTTGACCATTTCAGGAAAGTAAAACGTACCCCTGTTATCCGCACCGGCGAGGATAAAGATATTTTTGAAGTGCTGAATTTCTCTGAGGACAGTGCAGAAACCATGATGATAAGAAGACAAAGCCATGACAGGGTTCGTGATATGCTGCAAAACCTGCCGGAAGATCAGCGGGAAGTAATTATTTTACGTCATTATGCAGATATGAGTTTTAAAGAAATTGCAGCAGCCACCAATTGCAGTATTAACACGGCTTTGGGACGTATGCGATACGGTTTAATTAATTTGCGTAAGTTGATGACTCAAAAACAAATTGCTCTTTAAATTCTTGTCATTCTGTATCTCCATCCGGAAAAAAACAGATTCTTGATCAAGGAATTTTAGTTTGCTTGCCATACCGGAAGGTTGGTACAGAATGACACCAAATTGAAAGCCCCCGATTTTTTCGGGGGCTTTTTTATTTCTTTGATCTTCGGAATGCATCCAATCCGCATTCCAGCCATTTGATAAATTTCTCCGTGTCAGGTGTGTAGTATTTTGTTTTGGTCAGGGCTACCTGGTCGGGACTTAATATTGCATACTGAGGCTGAGAAGTAGCTCCAAAATTCTCGATCTGGAAAGTGGACCATTTATCTCCTACTGTTACGATAGATTTATTAGTACCGTTTGAAAGTCTTTCTACAGATTGCTCTGCCAAAGGTAGATTCTTTCGTTCATCCACATATAATGAAACAACGATAAACTCATTCCGCATCAGGCTGTCAACAACCGGGTCAGGCCATACTTTTTCTTCCATACGGCGACAGTTTACACAGGCCCATCCGGTGAAATCAATCAGCAATGGTTTATTTTGCTCTTTGGCCAATTTCAAAGCCCCTTTATAGTCATTATGTATTGGTTCAAACAGCTTGCTCTTTTCTTTGTCGATTTTAAAAATGCTGTATGACTTTGGTGGAGGAAAGCCGCTGATAAGATCAAGGCTCCTACCAAAAAAAAGACCGAGGCTTAGATAAAAAGTTATCACGCCAAATACAAGAATGACAAATATCCGGGTGAATGAAAACTTCTTTACTGGACCACTATGCTTTACTTTCAATACACCGAAGAGATATAAAACTGTCAACAACCCGATCAATATCCAAAGACCCAGGAATATCTCCCTTTTCAAAAGCCCCCATTGCTCTACAAGATCTGCATTCGATAAAAACTTAACCGCCAATGCCAGTTCTAAGAAACCTAATACAACTTTTACATCTGTCATCCATCCTCCTGACTTAGGCAATGACTGTAACCAGTGAGGAAACATTGCAAACAAGGCAAATGGTAATCCGAGAGCAATACCAAAACCAGCAGCACCGACAGTCAGCGGCCATGCCCCCTGGTCAGCAACACCTACGAGCAAAGTTCCTAGTATGGGACCTGTACAGGAGAAAGAAACGATAGCCAGTGTTGCAGCCATAAAGAAAATACCACCAACATTCCCCAATCCGGATTTAGAATCCATTTTATTGGCAAGTCCTGCTGGCAGCCCAATTTCAAACAATCCGAAAAAAGATAAAGCAAAGAAGACAAACACAGCAAAGAAGAGCAGGTTAAGCCATACATTAGTAGAAATATTATTGAATATCTCCGGGCTGATAGCTTTACCCGCAACATGAAATGGTAATGTAATTAATATATAGATCAGAAAAATGAATAGCCCGTATAAAACAGCGTTGGTTACTCCTTTCTTCCTATCAGTTGATTTCTTGGTAAAGAAAGTAACCGTTACTGGTATCATGGGAAATACACAAGGTGTAAGTAAAGCGATCACCCCACCCAATAAACCAAGCAGGAAAATAGTAAGCAGGCTTTTATTTTTTGTTCCATCATCACCGCAATTACTTACTGGATTATTGATATCAATGGAAGCGATTTTAATACTTTCAGCCTTTACCCCTCCTTCCAGCTTTACAATTACCGGAACAATGGTTGATGGATAAAACTCATCATCTTTTCCATATGTATAAAACAAAGTGCCTTGCAATGTTTCTGGCACTACTCCGTTTATTTTTATTGTTGCTTTCCATTGAACAGCTTTTTCCTGTACCCTTACTTTCATTTCAAAAATGCTGCTGTTGATCTCACTGGCTTCACTAACCAATACAAAATCACTTTCCTGAACAATATTGGAATCAGCAAACTGAAGTTCTGTAGTTTTAACATCCAGCAATACCTGGTTGGGTGCATAAACCTGCCATCCGTCCGAAACAGTTCCGGAAAAGGTCAGTTCGTATTTCCCTTCACTGATCTTTTTGCTTTCAATCTTCCAGTCTTTTACTGCACCGGCACTATCCTGTGCAGTACCAACAATTACAAAAGTGAGGAGAAGTATAAATAAAGCAACCAGTTTTTGTATCGTTTGCATGATGTTTCTTTTATAAACAACAAACGGGTACTTGTATAAGAACCCGTTATTAAAATTTATTTATGACATTGATTATTTTATTGCTACGCTGAAATTAACCGTCTTTGGAGGAAGACATTTCTTATCATCACAGGTCTGGTACTCTACACTTCCATTGAAGTTTGTCTTTACGTTGGCTTTCAATTTGATTTTCTGTACAAAAGTTACAGTTCTGGAATATTGATTAGCAGAAACTCCTAATGTTTTATCCTTCATCACTTCCATTTTACCTATTTCTTTTATTTTACCTTCTGTTTTAAATAAAGGATTGGGATTTATGGTAAAAGTAGTAGGAATAGCTATCGCATCTTCCGGTTGTATCTGAGAGTATAAATGCCAATTATTCTGAATGGTTGCCACCATTTTCACTTCATACATCTTATCACCAGTTTTATTGGCACTAAATGACCATGATACCGGGTTTAACTGGGCTTGTCCACAGCTAATAGCACCAATCATTACTAATACTATTGCTAAAATTTTCTTCATATTCTTCATTTTAATAAGCTACGCAAATTTCCCGTTTTTGTATCTATTACGACTGTTAAAAAATATTCACAATACAAAACTAAATTATATAGCCAATTCTTATTGTAACGAATATGACAAAAAGGGAATAATCAACAGCAGATGCAGATATTTAATGATTAGTTGTTCCGTTTTGAGCATCAGGAGACCAATTGCTCAGCCATCAACAACATTTTAATTATTTCCTGTCCATCTGTATTTCCCAATACAGGGGAACATGCCCTTTCCGGATGCGGCATCATACCAAAAACATTCCTGTTAGCATTACAGATACCGGCTATATTCCTGGTGGATGCATTGGGGTTAGCTTCAGCCGAAATAACACCTTTTTCATCACAATAATAAAAGATCACCTGTCCATTATTCTCCAGTTCATCCAGTACTTTTTCTTCTGCATAATATCTTCCTTCACCATGGGCTACTGGTATCTTATATGGTTTGCCTGATTCGTTAGTAATAAAAACATTCTTGCAGACAAATTGTTGATGACCATTCCGTAATAAGGCACCGGGAAGCAGGTGCGATTCACATAATATCTGGAAACCATTACAAACACCAAATACCTTTCCACCGGCATTCGCAAACTCGATCACACTCTGCATCATCGGGCTAAAACGGGCAATAGCACCGCAACGCAAATAATCACCATACGAAAAACCGCCGGGTAAAATGATACAATCCCCGGTATTGAACTTACTAAGGTCTTTGTCCTTGTGCCAAAGCATAGTTACATCTTGACCCAGGTCATGATGAAGTGCATCAAACATATCCCTGTCACAATTAGAGCCCGGAAAAACAACGACGCCAAATTTCATGTAGTACTGTTTCAGTAAGGGACAAAGATAAAAAAACAACTTCACCCTTTTTTCACCAATTACCAACCAGGACCTAAATACTGGTATCCCAGAATAAAAGCAACAGAAAGCCAAAACAACAATAATGGTATGATTCGCAATGATGCATTGAGATAGGTTTTAGCATGAAATGCTGCAAACGGAATAGCAACGATTACCCAGTTCTCAAGCGAATCACTGTTATTCACAAATGGTATAAACAAGGAGCCAACCAGGTAAAGAAGCAATAAACTCCATCCCTTTCTGACCTGGATAAGCATTTTCCGTAAACTATCCTGCACAAAGTAGCCACCGGCAAGAAATGGAATTACAAGCAGAAAAGCACTTCCTGCTAACCATAAAGATTGCTGTACAAATGGCTGGTTAAAGGAGAATTGCGGCCAGATGGATTGCCAGCTCCATTCGTTATTAATTACAAGATAAACAGCATAAAAATAAAACGGAGTAATTACACCCGCCAGGCAAAGCACCCACTCATTTAACCTGAATGGACGCATAACTGCCAATGACAGCAGTATCCAGATAATAAATGTAAGGGAAGGAAGAAAAATAAATGAAGAAATACCCAGGGCAAGACCAATATTAAATATTACTCCCTTTGCATTTTGTAAAGCATAACTGCTGAACAAGGCGGATAAAACATAAAGCAATACCGTATTTACAAGCAATGGTGCAGAAAAATAATTCCATTCGGGAAATAAGGAAGTGATAAGTAAATAAGCCATACCTGGAAAATAGGTTGCCTTACTCATCATCCTTTGTGTGTTTATGAACCGGGTGATCATAATAGCCTGCAAAAACAATAATGTAAAAGCAAGGAATGGATATAATATGGGACCGTTGGTTCCCGTTGGCTCTAAAAACTGAAGGATCTTTTTAAAGAGAAGGCCTTCCTCATCCCGGGTGACGGGTATATACGGATGAGTGAACATCTGCAGCTTTATCAATACTCCAACAACCAGTAATAATAAGATATTGGCCGGGTTCTTTGATTTAAATAAACCTGTCACGGAAAAAGGAACACTTTGAAAGTTTAGTTGAATTCTACTTTTGCAAAGCAAATATAGTTACGATACAAACATGGAATGATCATTTGCTTTGAACTTACCTGTTTTCCGTACTTGGGCATGAACTCATATCCTTTATCAAGGTTTTTTAAAGTAGGATTTCTGGATAATGTCCCGTTCGGTTCAATTCCGTAATCATTAAGCAGGTTACTTCTTCTCTCCTGCTGATTAAATAGAAAATGTAACTGATCGCCGGTATTCATCAGTTGGTAAGATATTTTATCGTCTGATTCGTCATCAAACTGGTTCTTTCCGATCACATTATTCCACTCCAGCTCTCCTTTATTATTGAACGAAAGGACAGCTATATTATCTGCATGATAACGTACAGACTGGTTGGAATTCATACGGCTGTTCCACCATCTATTGCGGTAAAACGGTGAACTATACCAATTGTCAAGATTATACATATAAGGATTGCCATACAAATAATCCCATCGGTTCCAGTTATTGAACCGAGAAGTTGTGTAATAGGCTTCGCTGCCAATGATAAACCCACCGTCCCGACGGGTTATGATGTGCCGTATAAAATAATCATTGAATGCCATCTTCATACTTGCATCACCCCTCGCATCTTTTTTGAATTCATCTGTAAATGCAATTGTGTTTTCGATAAAAGTAGCATGGCTGCCTTTATCCATTATATAAAAATAAAAGCCTTCAATATTTCCTCTTTTCTCACCAAGATAAAATGAGGTAAGGAAGTATCGCTTATTATAATTATCCACTTTAACATGTATCTCGTCAAGCCATATTTTCTCAAGGGCCAGAGCTTTATAATAAAGGGTGTCCGATTGTGCATATTTTATTATTAAATCAGCCCTGCTGATATTTTCATTACTGTTCCTGTAAAAACGGGTAAAGATCATATCACCGTCATTGTCAAGAGCAAAATCACCAAGGTTCTCATTTCTTTCTTCTATGGCAATCGGAATAATGCTTTTCTTCATTAATTGTAATTTATCATCGAACAAAAGAGATGTCATTACAAAAATTTTCCTGTTCTTGCTGTTGATCTTAAATACAATCAGTTTGCTTTTATCCTCGCTGCTGATGACAGTATATATTTTATTATTAGCTGCAAAACCAAGATGTGTGGTATCCAATTCCATCACCTCGCCTATTTTCTTTCCGTTCCCGTCTATTTTTGAGGCCATACAGTACACAACATTCTTTTTTTGGTATTGATAAACCATGTATAGAAAGTCTGGATAAGTAAAAAAGTCAACATTAATCATCCGGTCATTATCTGGTACATAGTCCTGGTCCACACGGGCCACTTCTTTCATATCATTGTTGAGGAGGACAATGAGGTTCTTATTCCTTATGTTCTTATATATCAAAAAATTTCCGTTGATCTTACCGGCAATTTCGAAGTCCATCCTTCTTGTATCATCCTTATCAGGTTCTGAGTAAACGATTTTCTGGGCATTGGTTATCAAACCTGAAAACATAAATAATATGAATAAAACTAACTTCCCCATGGTCATAATTATCTGATTTTTTGCTAATTAAAGTTACAAGATGCATTTCAAAAACCGGGCTGCTTTTTTATTGCTGATGCAGTATTAATTAACATTACATGAACGTAAGTAACAAATATCCGGATGCTATGAAAACTTTGTTTATCCCCGGTTTTATTGAATGACGAACGGTAATCTTATAAAAGTTGCCCATATTAATTGTTTTTTGCCTATACCTTTGCAAACAATAATTATAAATAAATATCTGTATCCGCCATTGCTATAGCTAAGGCGGCAAGCCAGGAATAAGACCACAACAACCAAGAAAGTGAAAATACCGACCAACAGAGTCACCGCCGCCGGATTAATTATTGCCTTAGGAATTATTTACGGAGACATCGGGACTTCCCCACTTTATGTATTTAATGCCATCATCGGAAACAGGATTGTTGATGAACAATTGATTCTGGGTACTCTCTCCTGCATCATCTGGACATTAACTCTACAAACCACCATCAAATACGTTATTCTTATTTTAAAAGCTGACAACAGAGGTGAGGGAGGAACTTTTGCCCTATACGCTTTGGTTCGGCGAAGGAAAAAATGGCTGGTCATTCCCGCAATGATTGGTGGAGCTGCATTGCTGGCAGACGGTATTATAACTCCTCCAATCTCCATCACCTCAGCCATTGAAGGATTAAAAAAAATACCGGCTTTGGGTATTGAAGATGGAAGCAATACGGTTGTTATTATTGTATTGACCATTCTGGCACTTTTTTTCTTTATGCAGCAATTTGGCACTGCTTCTATCGGAAAAATGTTCGGGCCTATTATGTTCATCTGGTTTACGATGTTATTGGTGTTGGGAATAATCCATGTTTTTGATGATTTGGCAATTTTTAAAGCATTAAGTCCCCATTATGCCATATCATTCTTAAGGAACTATCCGGATGGATTTTGGTTATTGGGAGCAGTTTTTCTCTGTACTACGGGTGCGGAAGCATTATATAGTGATCTTGGTCACTGTGGCAAAGGTAATATCAGAAAATCATGGATATATGTAAAGACCTGCCTCCTGATACATTATTTTGGTCAGGGTGCATCCTTGCTGGCACATCGAAATGGCTTGCATATTACCGATGAAATAAAAAAATCTCTAAGTATTAATGCTTTTTATGACCTGATGCCACAATGGTTTATCATTCCCGGAGTAATTATTGCCACTACAGCAGCAATCATCGCAAGCCAGGCAATGGTTTCAGGTGCATATACATTAATCAGCGAAGCTATGCGGTTAAACCTCTGGCCCAAAGTGAAGATTCGGTACCCATCAGAAGCAAAGGGTCAGCTATTTATTCCTGCTATAAACTTTATGATGTTTGCTGGCTGTGTGGGTATTGTTCTCTATTTCCGAAAGTCATCAAACATGGAGGCGGCATATGGCCTTGCCATTATTGTAACCATGCTAATGACTACAATCTTGTTTGCTAATTACCTGGTTTTACAAAGGGTAAAGTCTGTATTGATCTATGTTTTCCTAGGTGCCTACCTTGCAATAGAAATAGGTTACCTGGTGGCCCTGATGATCAAATTCACCCATGGCGGTTATATCACTTTAATAATCGGGATGCTGATGTTTCTTGTTATGTATATTTGGTTCCGGGCAAGAAAGATCAAGAACCGCTATGTGGAGTTTGTACGAATGGAGCATTATGTGCCCAAGATACAAGAACTCAGTAGCGATAAATCTGTCCCTAAATATGCCACACACCTTGTTTACCTGACAAGTGCAAACAACCCGAAGGAAATTGAGCATAAGATCATTTATTCCATCCTTAATAAGAAACCAAAAAGAGCCGATATATATTGGTTTGTACACGTAGATACAATGGACGATCCTTATACCTGTGAATACAAAGTAGAGCACATAATTCCTAACGACATTATCAGGGTTGATTTCCGCTTAGGTTTCCGTATGGAGCCCCGCATTAATTTAATGTTCCGAAAAGTGGTAGAAGATCTTGTGGCAAATAAAGAAGTAAATATTATCAGCCGCTACGAAAGCCTGGCCAGTAGTAATACAGTTGGTGATTTTCAGTTTATG
>CAYVSH010000002.1:25452-66900 GCA_964453625.1 uncultured Chitinophaga sp. | reverse complement strand
AATAATTAGGTTGATACAAGCTGTTGTTCTTAACTACTGCAAATACCTGTTTTAATAATTTGTTACATACTGCTATTAAAGCCTGTTTTTTCCGCCAAGGTTGGTGTTTCTCTTTTACCAACCACTTTCTATGAGAAACCTCTATCGTTGGTATTACAAATCCAAAACCCTTTGCGTCTTCCTCACTTTGCGTCTTAGCGTTAAAGCAATAAAGCCATAACTCTCACAAAATCACCCATTACAAACGCCGCTGTCATCGCTGCAATTGATACTGTCTCCGCTGCAATCGTATCTGTACCTGTTGCAATGACAGGTGGCGCTGTTGCAATGTCATCTGTCGCCATTGCAATTGATGCTGTCGCTCCTGCAAACGCCGCTGTCATCGCTGCAATCGATGCTGTTACCGTTGCAATCGATACTGTATCTGTTGCAATGACAGGTTTTGCTGCTGCAATGACAGGTGGCGGCGCTGCAAAGAGCAACTATCCCGCAGCAATGCATTTCCGCAGCAGATGGTATTTATTCTCCACCAACCACTTTCCCTCATAAACCTTCACGAATCAAGTTCGGGATCGGTATAACAAATACAAATCCCTTCCGGACCTCAGCGTCATTGCGCCCCAGCATGCCGGCAGGTAGGTTCGCAGCTCAGTCCCGTCTAAGCGGGATGCCGGCTGGATGGAATTCCAATTCCCCCACCATCGGCAATGCCTGCCCGTTAGCAGCAATTTGAAAGTATAGACTGCCGATTTCTATATAGTTCCTCCAACATTTTATTTAACCAATCCTGACGAAGAATATTTTACTTTATTATGGAATGTTTGTTTCATAATTACTATCTTTGCATAAAAACAATATGGCAAGACCTTTTGAGTTTGACAAAGATGTTGTTCTAGATAAGGCAATGCTTTTATTTTGGGACAGAGGCTATTTTGATACTTCATTTCAAGACATTGTACAGCATTTGGAATTAAATCGTTCGAGCATTTACAATAGTTTTACTGACAAGCGGACCTTATTCATTGAATCGCTCAAGCACTACATCAACAAAGAATCAATATCGCTAGTACAGAATCTGTCAAAACTCCCGCCCGAACAAAATAGTATCAAAAAAATACTAGAACAGGTGGTTTCAGCAAACTTTACCAATAAAAATCCAAAAGGATGCTTAGTGGTAAATACAGCCATTGAAATTGCTAATCATGACAAAGAAATACAACATATCATTGCAAATAATGCGAAGGAAGTTATTGCAGCTTTTACAGATTTCATTAAAGCAGGACAAAAACAAGGGAATCTTAATACTAAAATAGAAGCAGACGCATTGGCAATTGCTCTTTTTCATCAAATAACAGCATTGAGAGTAACAGGTAAAGTAATTACAAACAAATCCTTCTTCAGTAATACTATCAATACATTCATTCAATTATTCAACAAAAACATAAAATAATCGTGGCAACAAAAGGACAAAGCATTTCAAATACCAAAACAGGAGAAAAGATAACGTGGATACAAACAGCAAAAGACAGCAACGGCGAAAAATTAGTTTTTGATTTTTCTGTTGCACCAAAGGGAAAACTACCCGTTGTGCATTTTCACCCTAACCAAACGGAAACTTTTGAAATCAAATCAGGAGCTTTTTGCATTAAAATTGAAAAGGAAATAAAACACCTGAAACCAGGCGAAAAAATCACTATTGATAAAGGAGTTTCACATCAATGGTGGAACCCTTCTGATTCGCAAACCGCAGAAATGTTGGTAACCTTTGAACCTGCATTAAATACGGAGATTTTTTTAGAACAGTTTTTTGGATTGGGAAATGACAACAAAACAAAAGCGGACGGCACACCTGCGTTTCTACAAATTATGGCAATGTCAAATGAATATGAAATTTATGTAGCTGGGCCTCCATTACCTATACAAAAAGTCATGGGATTTATATTAGGCGGACTAGCTAGAATTATAGGATACAAAAAATTCTACAAGCAATACAGTCAAAGTTAATTCGGACAGAAAAACTGCTGCTAACACGGTACTTGCCCGATAGCGGATGACGAATAATTATTAGCTTTAATTTACTTTAGTACTCGCTGACTGTTTTCGGTTCCAGAACCACTAACGGGCAAGTACCAAAACCGTTAGCGTTATAAATTATCCAAAATCCTCGAGAACTTTTACAAATAAAGTCATTGATATAAAATCTTCATATGAAACGCTCATCTTTCATCAAATTCTGTATTACAACTGGCTCTATTCTTACAACACCTTTTTTAGTAGTTGCTAAAAAGCTCAACATTAAACGTGTTGACAAAGGAATCAAAGTTGAAGCTGGAAAAGACAGGTTTGACAAGCCTCAATTACTTTTTGATGGAGACACATTTTATACTAAAGTTTCTACTCAAGATACAGACGGTGATTTATATATTTTTGAATCATTCAGAGACAAATTAGGTGGGCCGCCGCTACACTATCATTACGACCAGGACGAATGGTGGTATATTCTAGAAGGAGAATTCTTATTTAAAATTGGCGAAATGACTTTTACAGCAAAAAAGGGTGATAGCGTTTTTGGGCCACGAATGATACCACATGCTTTTGCAAAAACAAATGACGGGCCTGCCCGTATGCTTTTAGGCTTCCAGCCTGCTGGAAAAATGGAGGCTCATTTTAAAGCCGTAAGCGAAGGTGTGTATGGAAAACTTTCAGAAACTGAAAAGCATAAATTCAGACAATCAAATGGGTTTGAAGTAGTAGGCCCTGCTTTAACTTTTGACAAATCCAAATCATAACAGTAATCGTACAAACGCACAACAAACGCATTTGTACCATTGGTGCTGACGAATTGCGTCTTTCATCTTCCTGTTCTGTAATTCTGCTGTGTTGTGGTTCGGGGCTCAACGAATAAATCTCAACTTTAATTCTTAAATTCAACTTTATATTTTCAATCAGCTGCGGTTGTGGACAGGCGGAATAATAATTCCCAACCTGCACAAAGCCCTGTCCGTCGTAAGCTTTAATACTTCTGACAAATGCTGATCTTCAACAATTATTTAAACTATACAAAAAAATGAATCTTTTAATATTAGGAGCAACTGGCCGTACCGGAAAAAAAATACTTTCTCTGGCATTGGATCAGAATCATAGAGTTACAGTTCTTGTCCGTAATCCTTCAAAACTTGATTTACAACACCCGGAGCTTACTGTTATTCAAGGAGATGTTTTGGACAGGAAGATATTATTTAATGCTTTGCAAGGGCAAGATGCAGTAATAAGTGGATTAGGCCGGGGACAGTCTCTCAGATCAAATAATTTAATCACAAATGCAGTAAACAATATAATACCTGCCATGTATGAATCAAATGTAAAACGATTGATTTTTATTTCAGGATTTGGAGCAGGTGAAACATTTAAGCAAGCAAATCTGATTCAAAAAATAATTTTCAAGTCATTTCTGCTGAGTATTTATTCTGATAAAGCCCGTGCTGAAAAAAAAATACGAGCCAGTGATCTAGACTGGACACTTGTATACCCTGTTCAACTTATAGACACTCCGGCCAATTCTAAATATGAATCAGGTGAGAAATTACCAATGAAAGGTGTTCCTAAAATTTCACGAGCAGATGTCGCAAATTTTATACTTCTGGAATTGAATAAAAATTCCTTCGTTAAAAAGGGCGTTGTGCTGCGATAAACAGTATAGATTGAAAAAACATTTAAGGAGATTTAAATTCACGCCGCTGATTTCTATGACAAAAACAAATCCCTTCCGGACCTCAACGTCATTGCGCCCCAGCATGCCGGCAGGTAGGTTCGCAGCTCAGTACCGTCTAAGCGGGATGCCGGCGGACAGAATTCTAATTCCCCACCATCGGCAATGCCTGCCCGTTATATCCCATTATACCGAGCCATCGTTCAACTATCTACGAATAACTTTAAAAGCCAAATTTCTACCATGACCTTGCATAATTGCCAGGTTTATCCAAGACAAAGCAAATTTTTCTAGAAGTTCGACCTTGTCCGACTTGCCAAAATCAATACAAGAACCAAAACCACAATCCAATGCTAATTGTTTAGCGACAGACTTTGCTATTTCACTTTCACCTGCCATAAACATATCTATAGCCTCGCCATTGTAATTTGGGTTTAACATATTTTCAAATCCTGTGCTGTTGAAACACTTAACAATTTCTGCCTTGGTTTTATCTGCTAATGCATGATACACAGTTTTATAAGGTTCAGGGCTTTTCATGAATGTATTGCTGGCATCAATAATTATTTTGTTTGACACATCACCCATTTGTTCCAAAATTTCAAAAATGGCAGTTGGTGGTGTCGCTATCAAAATGACTTCAGAATTTTCAACAGCTTCTTTAATTGTAAAAACTTTCGTGTTATTATTTTTTAAAAGTTCCAAACCTTTGAAACGGTTTACATCTTGTACACCTAAGTTGATGTTGTGTCCTTTTTTTGACCAGTTGGTGGCTAATGCACCACCAACATTTCCTGTTCCAATTATTGCTATGTTCATTATAATATATTTTACTCGTTATAATAAATAACCATTTTGTGGCTCTAATTTATCGGGCAACATATCATTCAACATTTCTTTTAAATCCCGTTCTATCGTATTGCAAAGTGCTGTCATCGGAATATCTGAGATTTGATTTTCAAAAGGATTTTCATTGATCTCACCTACTCTATTCATCACTGCAAATACAAAACAAATCATAAAGCTCACAGGAATTACCATAAACTCTATATTCATTTTTGTAAAATCACCAATCAAACAAATGGGCAGTACACAAATAAAAGCATACAAAAACAGTTTGGTAAAATATTGATAGTTCATTGGCAAGGGTGTGTTTTTAATTCGTTCGCAGGCACCTTGCCAATTGCTGAATGTAGCTAAATTGGGTTCCATACTGATATTATCAAAAGCACCCAGCATTTCTTTTTGCATCGCCTCTTTAATTCTTAACCCCTGTGTGTGAAGTAAAATATTAGGACGATTATGTTTTAGTTTTATTTCTTCGAATTCATTATCAGACAACAAATGCTGAATTTCATTCAAACTATTTTGCTTTCGCAAATGCAATCGCAAACTATGAGCAAATGCAATTTGGCGGTAAATCATTTCTGTTTTGTAAATGTCAGCCTCTTGGTTACTGACTTTGCCAATAACAACGGCATTATTCACATTGGCAATAATTTGCCTTGCAAAAATTCTACTGTTGTTGATAATGCCACCCCAAATAGTTCTGGCCTCCCACCAACGGGCATAACTACTTTGGTTTCTAAACGCTATGAAAATGGCCAATGCTGAACCCAAAATACCAGCAATGGAAAAAGGTAAGGCTACGTTAATAAGTTTGCAGCTATCTAAGACAAGAACAACTATAGCAACTAAAAGTGCGGTAAGAATTTCAAAACGAATGTTCCAAAACACTTTTCGCAAATCAAAATTTCTTTTTACTATCATTTTCTAAAATTCATACCTTAACAATCTTCCAAAGTTTTCGGGTTCATTATTTATTCAAGGCTTTAACAACCAAGTCGGCAGCGGCAGCACCAGAGTTCTGTTGTTGTCCTGTAATTAAATTACCGTCTTGAATAGCATAGGAACTAAATGGTGCTGCAACTTTGAAAGTTGTACCTGCAATTTTCTTTGCTTCGGTTTCAATTCTGTAAGGTTGAATTTTCATACCGACGGCTTTGTCGGCAAATTCTTCCTCAGCATCCGCAAAACCAGTCCAGGTTTTACCTTTAACCAATAGTTCGCCATTTGATTTTTTGGCTTCTAAAAGCAAAGTTGTAGAATGACAAACCGCAGCACTTGGTTTTCCAGCTTCGTAAAATGCGACAAATAGTTTCTGTAAATCTTTATTTTCCTTAAAGGTGTACATAGGGCCCTGACCACCTACCAGAAAAATGGCATCGTAGTTTTTAGCATCAACTTCGGTGAGCTTTTTGGTAGTTGACAGCATATCATTAAAGGACTGCTGTTGCATATAGCCCAATGAAATCACATCCTGAGCTGAATAACCACTTGCATCGGTTGGATTTGAATAGCCATCCATTTCTAATTTTCCACCTTCGGTAGAAACGAGTTCTACTTCATAACCTGCTTCCTGAAACACTCGTAGAGGATGGGTTAATTCAGCCGCCCAAAAACCGATTGGCCAATTGGTTTGCTTACTTACACTTGGTGAACTTGCCACCATTAGAATTTTGCCCTTGGCAGGTGCTCCGTGAAAATGAACATAATTGTTTACTTCTGTTACCATTTCTTTTGAATTTAAATTGTTAAATGATTTTTTGATAATGCTGAGAACCCTAATGCTGTAAGTGCAACTAGCACCATTGTTAAAATTGACTTGAACATATTTTTGAATTTTTATAATTCATTTTGGAGCAAATGTCAAAACTATATCTACTTTAGCAAAGTGTACAACCATAAAGTGTGATACATACTTTTTGGTAAGTATCAATAAAATCAATAGTTACAGACAATGCCAGATTTCAAATACAACGGAAAAATTTATTACAACCCTGTCCAGCTAGTCATGGAACAAATTGGCGGAACTTGGAAAGCTCCAATTTTGTGGCGGCTAAAGGACCAAACGATGCGTTATGGTGAACTGCGTAAAGACATTCCTCACATTTCTGACAAAATGCTGACAACTCAACTAAGAGAATTAGAAGAAGATGGTTACATAAATCGTAAAGTATTTGCAGTAGTACCTCCAAAAACAGAGTATAGTCTGACAGACCAAGGGAAAGAAATTATTAAATTAATTACGACTATCAGGAATTACGGATTAAAAATGATAGAAAATCAAGTTCAGAAAAAATAACGATACATAACATGAACTTTTTAAAGAACCAAACAAGCCCTCCCTTTCGACCTCCCTTTCGGATTCCGGCTGTATGGAATTCTAATTCCCCCACCATCGGAAATGTCTGTCCGTTAGTTACAATACCAAAATACATTAACACGAAAACACTAATCCCGGAACTTAGATGGTATTTAAAACGCAGAAACTATTATTCCCATTAATACTATTATTAATTGACGTTGATATCTGTGCAGTTTATCATTATGGCGAATAATCTGTAACCGGGCTGGATAAAAATATATTAATTATAAACTATTACCACTCAGCATAAGAACCAATTCCCTGTACAAAATAAAATTATTGCGTTTCTAAATCGTTTTTTGAAGTGAAAGTAAAATCCCTGAATATAACAAGTGTATTACAGTTAGTCAGCTATAGAAAAGTAAAAAAATATTTCATTAACCAACACTATCCAAATTCTTTAATACTTCATTTGTAACCTCAGAAGTAGATGCCTTTCCCCCCAGATCCCTTGTCAATACTTCACCATTACATGTTGTTGCTTCGATTGACTTCATTAAATGATCAGCTGCACCTTGTTCACCCAAATGCTCCAGCATCATTTGTGCTGTCCAGAAACTGGCAATGGGGTTGGCAATATTTTTACCCGCAATATCCGGTGCGCTGCCATGTACCGGTTCAAACATACTTGGATGCTTTTTCTCCGGGTTCAGATTAGCACCGGGTGCAATACCTAAACCGCCAACAACCGAGGGGCCCAGATCAGACAAGATATCCCCGAACAGATTACTGGCTACCACTACATCAAACCAATCGGGATGTTGAACAAACTGTGCACAGAGGATATCAATATGATATTTGGACTGTTCAATGTCCGCATAACTTTTTCCAATCGCTTCAAATCGTTCATCCCAATAAGTCATGGTATGAATGATCCCGTTTGATTTGGTTGCACTTGCCAGTTTTTTATTTCTTTTTCTTGCCAGCTCAAAGGCATAAGTCATAATTCTGTCCACACCCATTTTAGTAAAAACAGATTGCTGAATTACTGCCTCATAGGGAGTTCCTTCGTGAACCCTACCCCCGATACTGGAATATTCACCCTCATTGTTTTCACGAATAATGACAAAGTCTATTTCACCCGGATTTCTTAACGGAGATTGGATTCCTTTTAATAATCTGACGGGTCGGATATTTACATATTGCTGAAAAGCCCGGCGTATAGGAATTAACAGACCCCAGAGTGAAATATGATCCGGAACACCCGGATAACCGACGGCTCCTAAAAAAATAGCATCTGAATCTGCTAAACGGCTGATACCATCATCCGGCATCATCTTACCCGTTTTCTTATACAGTTCACAGGAATAGTCATAATGCTGATAATCGAGTTCAAACCCAAACAGGCTGCTTAATTTATCCAATACAAAAAGTGAAGCCGGAATAACTTCCTTTCCGATTCCATCTCCTGGAATGACTGCTATTCTATATTTCATTAATATCCTTACTTCTAAATAACTAACCTGCTCATTTTATTTCCAGGTTATTTTGCTTTGATACTTCCTGATGTTTTATTTGTGACATCACCTGTGTAGCAGGAATTTAAAATACTGCTTTATCATTTTATGCTCTTTTTCTGTAAACTTTATTTACCATCAATGTTTTTTTCTCAACAACCTCATTATAAACATTTGTATCAATTTCCTTTTCCCATTTTGCAATAACTATAGTTGCTACTGCATTACCAATAAAATTGGTAAGGGCTCTTCCTTCACTCATAAAACGATCTATTCCCAGTATTAAGGCAATGGCAGCAACCGGTACATGTCCCACAACCGGCAATGTTGCCGCCAATGTAATAAAACCGCTGCCGGTAACTCCTGCAGCCCCTTTGGAGGTAAGCAATAGCACCAGTAACAAAGTAACCTGATGACCAATATCCATTGGTGTATTAGTAGCCTGGGCCAGAAAAACTGCAGCCATTGTAAGGTATATAGATGTACCATCGAGGTTAAAAGAATAACCGGTGGGCACCACCAAACCTACTACCGGCTCCGAACAGCCGGCTTTCTCCAGTTTTTTTATTAAGCTGGGCAGGGCTGCTTCTGATGATGATGTTCCCAACACAATCAATAATTCTTCTTTTAAATAACCTAACAAACGGAAAATATTATAGCCAGTATATTTTAAAATGGAACCCAGTACCCCAATTATAAAGACAAGACATGTAACATAAAACGCAATCATAAGCTGACCTAATGAAGCCAGCGAACCAATACCATATTTACCAATAGTAAAACTCATAGCTCCGAGGGCTCCTAATGGTGCCACTTTCATTACAATATTTATAACTGCAAATAAGCCTGTTTCAAAAGACTGAACGGTTTGTAAAAATGGCCTGGCTTTTTCACCTATTTTAGACAATGCAAACCCAAGCAATACTGAAAAAAATAAAACCTGCAGCAGATCACTGTTAGAAATTGCATTAACGATGTTATCCGGAATAATATGAAGTAAAAAATCGGTAACACTCCTGCTTTTACTTTCTGATACATATCCTTCAACAGAAGAAGCATCTAAAGTTGCAGTATTAATATTCATACCCGATCCGGGCTTTAATATATTAATTACAAAAAGTCCGATAATTAAAGCAAAGGTTGTAACCACTTCAAAATATAAAATTGCTTTCAATCCCACTCTACCAACCTTCTTTGTATCCTGCATACCGGCAATGCCTGTTACTATTGTACAAAAAATAACAGGTGCTATTATCATTTTAATCAGCTTGATAAAAGCATCCCCCACGGGTTTTAATTCTGTGGCAAACGATGGATAAAAATGTCCCAATAAAATGCCAATGATTATGGCAATTAAGACCTGTACGTATAAGTTGCGTAAATATTTCAAGTTGTGTGCTTTTAGTTTGTTTAAATAATCTGCTGAAACAGTTTGATTCACCATCTCACCACGATTACTATTTTATTTTACACTTACCATTGTGTTAGAAAATCAGTTGTTGATCAAAAACTTATTAAAACGAAGCCAACTCAATGCCATGGGTAACCAGCGATCATTCTGCTTTTTATTATGCAATGCAAAGCCATGCCCTCCCTCCTGATACAATAACATTTGTGCCTTTACCTTTGCTTTTGTTAATGCACTATAAAATGCCAAACTGTTTTGTACAACAACGCCCCCATCATCCTGTGCATGAATCAACAGGCAAGGATTGATGCCCGGATGCACCTTCAACTCCGCTGAGAAATATTTTTTCTGCTCTTCTGAAGGATTATTACCAATCAATACTTTTCTGGTCACTGTTCTTGCACTTGTCAGTTCATCCATAAAACTGATGACGGGATACACCAATACACTAAAAGCAGGAGTGAAGTGTGTATTATTTACAGTTTTAAATGCAGCTAAATGTCCGCCGGCAGAAAAACCAAATACTCCTGTTTTCTTTATATCTATGTTCCATTTTTGGGCACTGTCCTTTATGATTTCGATTGCTCTGTCAAAATCCATAAATGGCACTTTTGAAAAATCCTGATAATAACCTTCTATTTGAGTTCGGTATTTTAAAACGATAGCCACAATACCTACTTTATTTAATTCCCTGGCTAATTCATAACCGGCATCATAAATAGAGAGATAACGGTAACCACCACCCGGGCAAATTATCACTGAAGTTCTGGCCGAATCTAATTTCTCCGGGAGAAATACAGTAATAGAGGGTATAGTAACACTGTCTAACCGGCCCCGTTCTGTTTTAACATAAACTTCCTTATCGGTATCCTGAAGATTACCCGGAGGTATTCCCTGATACAGCTTTACTTCTCTTTGGGCATAGGAATTGAAACCCATTAGCACAAAAGCAACTATTAAAAATATTTTTTGTATCATCGATCTGAACTTTTTATTGTTTCCGCTCATTATAAATAATTGTTCATTATTTAACAGTGCTGAATGTTGCGAAGCGATCATATATGTAGCGTATCTTTCTAATACCACCAACTAAGCAGTAGTATAAAGCATAGCTGCCCCGCTAGTTGTTACAGCATCAGTTTATTCTATGCCGGTTACAGTTTTATTGGTTTACAGGTGTTACAGCAAATAAAGAAGGAATAGGATTGGGTGTTGATGTATTCCTGTCAATTTCTACCTGCGGATAAATAAAACGCTGTGGAAACTGGGTTCCAAAATTTAAAGGAACAGGCACCCGGACATCATTTTCTGTAAATACCCTTCTGAGATCATTAAAACCCTCTATCTGCCCGATAAATGTTACATAACGTTCTTCCATGATTTCTCTCAATAAAGCTCTGTCCTGTGCTAACGGTGAAGCACCTCCGTTTTCCATTCCGCCGGGAGCAAAGTCTGTCGCCACATAAGGGTCGTACCGCCAGTTTCCGGTAGTTAAATAAGCCGTACTTATATAAGCACCTGAATTCATATAAGCCCTGTATGTATTCAGCCTTGTTAATCCTGCTGCAAAACCATTAATTCTTGTATCAGCTTCGGCAAGTATTAAAAGGTTTTCGGCATACGTAGCCATTGGAAAAGATGTGCTATGGTTAAAAAAACCAGTTGCGTTTGCACTGAAATTGAGATTGGAAGCACTGTTGTAGAAATAATTGTAACGGGCCCGTTCATTGGTTTTTGCATTTCCTCTATAACGGGTTCCGGATGGATTAATAAGGTTTACACCATACATACCTGTTGCATCTATCCAGTTAGGCCTGTCCAATGCTAAAAACTGGTAATACAGATTATTGGCGCCCCGGTTGGTATTATTATGTGGTGCCAGGAAATTATTTGCCTGCGAACTGATACCACTCTGTGCTGAAGTTAAAGCCTTTGCATAATCTTTTACATGTAAATAGTAACGGGCTTTTAGTGTATTTGCTGTTTGTATCCAGCGGGTCATATTTCCGGCAAAATGAATGTCCTGTGCTGTAAAGCTTATAAATGCTAATGAATTGAGATTTACAATTGCACTATCAAGCAGGGTTTGCAAGGCAGCATACACTGAAGCCTGTGCATCAAATTTAGGATTGGGAAAACTCTCATTGGCTGCTTCCTGATAAGGTATATCGCCCCATAAAGCAGCAGCTGTTCCCATTAAATTAGCTTCAATCACCTGTGCCACTCCGAGCATACGCCGGTTATTTACTGCAGCAGCCTTTTCTTTCAGAATTTTGATGTTCTTGAATACACCTGAGTATATTCTTTGCCATGCCCCATCAAAGTTTCTGGCAATAACAGAGTATTGATGATAGCTATCATATTGCTGCGTATAGCCTCTGAAATATCCGGACCACATGCCTGCAAAACGAGCCAGGTCTCCTTCCTGAATATTCATATTACCCACCATAATACTGGTAAGCATAGTACCTGCATCTGCATCAGTTGGGTTATTAGGATCTGTATTTATCCCTTCAACCATTTTCTTACATGAGCTCAGTAACAAAATGATTAAACATGAGCTTATAAAATATTTTTTCATATTAATTAGTTTGGATTATTAAAAGTTAAGTTTAATTGTGCCGAGATATGACCGGGTAGGCGGATTTACAAAATAGACAACCCCTCTACCTGAGGTAGTACCTGAGTTGTTTGCATCGGGATCGTACCCATTTACTTTACTGATCAAAAACAGATTTCTGCCACTCAACTCAAATCCTACGGAATTGACACCCATCTTTTTATTTAACCATTTACTTTTAAGATTAACACCAATATTTACTTCTCTTAATCTTGTCCAGGTTGCATCTTCTACGAACTGCTCACCAACATTTCCAAAAAAGCCACCGAGACCATTGTACCAGCTTTGATCAAGTGCTACAGGACCGCCACCAAAATCATGAATATTACCCCTGAATGGTGTGCCAGGGGCAATCGTTATTCCCCGATAATTTTTCAGAGGCACATCGCTTATCCTTTCAAAACCAGTGGCAGCAGAAGTCCCGTAATCCAGCAAAACAGCTTCCGTTCCATTAATTACATCGCCACCCTGTGAATGTTCAAACAGTGCGTTGAGGTAAAATATTTTATATTTCAGATTTAAGCCAAAAGCTCCTCTCCAGTCTGGGTTGGGATCACCAATAACACCGGCTACAGGATCTAAAATTGGAAATCCATTTGCATCAAGATTGAGTTTACCGCCGGCATCACGTTGAAATTTATTAGAGAATAAAGCACCCAATGCATAGCCTTCTACTGCCCTGGAAGAAATGCCGTTACTACCTCCTAAATCGATAGAACCTGTATTAGCAAGGTAAGTTACCAGATTACGGTTACGGGTCCAGTTGAGATTTAAATCCAAAGTCCAGTTTTTCTTTTGCAATACATTATAACCCAGATCCAGTTCCAACCCTTTATTTTCAATCGTTCCTGCATTTGCATATATGGTATTAAAACCTGTAGCAGGAGATTGTGTAACCGATATCAAAGCATCCTTTGTTTCATTTTTATATACGGTGAAACCCAATGATACTTTATTATTAAAAAAACGTAAATCAGCACCAAATTCTAATTCCTGTTTTCGTTCCGGTTTCAAAAAAGGGTTGCCTTTATCATCATTTTGCAAATAGGAACCTGTTCCATATAATGCGGGGTCAAGAGCACCACCCAATCCATCTGACCAGGATCTTGCTGTAAAATTTGTAATAGTATTATACGTTGCCGGCTGAACACCGACAATACCAAATGCAGCCCGAAGTTTACCAAACGACAACCATTTGACAGACTCGAGGCTTTTCATTCTTGTAAATTGCCAGGCAATATCTGCTGATGGATAAAAGAAAGTATTAGCAGCAAGTTCACCAAATGTAGAAGCCGCTTCGATTCTTCCTGTTGCATTTACAAACAACTGATCATTCCAGGCAAATCCAATACTGGTGTAACCTGCATTGGTAAGGCGTTTCAGGTATCTGTCGGTTGTTGTAATGTTTGCAGGGGTAGCATTATTAAAATCCTGCGGGCCGTCCTGCAGAATAAAGTTTTGAGAAAGGCCACCTATGGTAGTTGTTTTTAAGTGGTTGTAGTTAAACCCGATTAAGATGTTGCCGGAAAATTTATCTGTAAAATCATGTTCTGCTCTTCCAATTATATCAAGGTTGAATTGTGTTTCTGAATATTCTTCACGGTTATATTGTCCCGCATTCCAGTTTGCTGTGAAATAAGGAAAGAAATTTGTCTGCTGATCGGTAAAATAATCTAATCCAGCCCTTGTAGTTAAAGTAAACCAATTAACCGGTTTGATATTAATTTCTGCTGCATTGATAAACCTGTTTACAAGAGTACTGTTTTTCAATTGATGAATTACCCATAGAGGATTGTTAAAACCTGGATTGGTTGATGCACCCAATCCATTCCGATAAGAACGATGCCGGTTTGGAATAAATGCACCACCGGAAGATGGGAAGTAATTTCCAATATAATCGGAGTTATCAAAATCCGGCGGGGTACGAAGCAACCCGATGAGTAAACCTGCATTATTGATACCGGCCTGTAAACGATCTGAAGTGGTTAATGTATAAGAAGTTTTATTTGAAAAACTCAGCCATTTATTTAATTCACGACCGGCATTTACCCGGAAGGATGTCCTCCTGTAGTCACTGCCAGCCCTTGCCACACCTTCCTGGTTAAGATCGCTTAGGCTTACAAAATAATTTGACTTGCTGTCACCACCGCTGATGCTGATAGAATTATCTAAAAAATGTCCGGTTCTGAAAACATTATCATAATTCTTGTCAACATAAATTTCTTTGGAATTTTTGGTAGTGATTGGATAAATAGTTCTACCGGTATTTCCCACAAAAAAAGCTCCTGCTGTATTCAAAACATCATCACCTCCGGTCCTGTTAGCAATCTTATCACCCCATGTACGAATGGCATTAGCCGCCCAAACACCATTGTTTCCCTGGCCATATGTTGTCTGCAGGTCATAAAAAGCACTTACCTCGTCAAATGAAACAGTTGAACGAAAGTTAATAGTGGGTTTATTTCCACCACTTCCTTTTTTGGTAGTAATAACGATAACACCATTAGCTGCACGGGTACCCCAAAGTGCCGCTGCAGAGGCGCCCTTTAGTACCTGAATACTAGCAATGTCATCTCCACTGATGTCATTCAGCCTGCTTTGCTGCTGAATCTGTCCCCCGGCTGTTTCACCCCTTGCATCCCCACTAACCGGAATACCATCCAAAACAATCAAAGGATCGGTACTTCTGGTAATAGTACTTTGGCCACGGATGAGAATCTGTGAACCAGTACCCGGATCACCATTTGAACGTGACACCCGAACGCCAGAAGATTTACCAGCCAGTGCCTGAATAAGTCCGGTTTCGCCTGAATTGGTAACAGCTTCACTACTAATTCTATTTGTAGCATAACCAAGCTTATCTTTTTTTGCTTCAAATCCAAGTGCTGTAACCACAACGTTATTCAACGTGGCAGCGGAGGGTTTCAGATTAACACTAATATTATTTTCATTGCCTAGCGAAACCTCTTCAGTTTCGTATCCAACAAAACTGATCAGAAGGATATTTTTTCCTTGTGGAATTGTAATACTAAATCTACCATCGGCATCAGTAGAGGTAATGATTTTTGATTTCTTTACTGCAATTGTTGCTCCCTTCATCGGACTATTATTTTCGTCTGACACGGAGCCAGTCAACTTTTTATCCTGGCTGAAAGACAGATAGGAAGACCCAATCAAAATCAGCAATAATAAAAGGAGCTTTGGTTTTAAGAATCTTTTTTTTGGCATAGCATCTTATTTTTTGCAGTTAATAAAGGAGATAAAAAAATCTAAGATGAAAAATAGGCTTTAAAACTTCGATCTATGAAAAACAGGCTTTAATAAAAAAATTCTATATTTAATTTCAGGTTTCTGGAAACCAACGCCTGGTTTCTGGAACGAGGCAAAAGATTCATATTTAAGAATTTATGAAAATCGTAAGTGGCAAGACGGAAATTGTATACCTACTCTCCAAAGTCATAGAAAAGTATGAAAGGGAAACAGGGAATACTATAATAAAGAATTCAAACCGGAAAAACTATGAACCGATTGCAAAAATATTGAGTGAAATAAGCAATAGTCTTCCCGGAACAAGCGAAACATTGGGTCATAATGAGTATGAGCCTGATATTAACCCCAGAAACCTGGAATATCCTTTTCGCAAATACGATATTACCGGGAACCAAATAAAAGATGCCTACTTTAACCAGATTGTTTCAAAACCCAGATCTTTTTTGGTAGACGCCTGCTACATTTATTTATTTGGCAAAGGCCGAAAAGGATTTGAGGCAGATCCGGCAGATGAAAACCTTGTTCAACTGGAAAATAACAAGAGCACCCAATCGCAAGAAAATGAATTTTCTGAAATCCGCAGTCCCAAAACAAGCAGAACCGGCAAAACAACTTTTCTGCTCATAATAATATTACTTCTTGTTGCATTGATATACTCAACTTTTCAATGGAGAACCTCCAGAAAGCAAATTATAACTCTCAATCATGATTTAAAGATACTTCCCTACAAAGTGACACAAGCTGAAATTGACAGCCTTGAAGGAATCTGGTTATGTTATACAGGATCACCCCAGGCAAGAACAACTGATCCAAACCGTTACCATCTTGTAGTACCAAACATCATGGACATAAAATATAAAGATGGCTATTTTTTATTCACCCGCTATGGTGCCAGTTTTGTACATGATGGTTACATACAATTTGAATCGCCATGGCTTGCATCTATTCATTCTTATATAAGAAACAAGGAAGGAAAAATCGAATCACCCCGTCATTCGCTAATGAAATTGAATGATAATAGTCAATATAAGAATGTAATATCAGCATCGTGGAGTTTTGACGTAGCTGAAAAAAACAATATTATCGGTATCAGAGAGGTATATATTAAACAAGGCCGGGGTGGTAAAGTTGAAGAAGTACTAAATACCCTGGAAAATGCAAGCTGTAAATGTAAAATCATTAAATGGCACAAAAATAATAATGACACCCAGGTGTACAAATTAAGAAACCAATTTCTTGATGAAATGACTGATCAAAAACTAAAAAATCTGCTTGATGAAAAAAGCATTCTCCAGAGAAATCCCGACGACAACTTAGTTATAAGTGATACTACCCTTCATCAATAATTCCGCTGTGGTTTATATTTCTCTTCCACCAACCACATTCTCTAAAATACCTTCATCGTCGGTATAACAAACACAAATCCCTTGCGGACATCTGCATCTTAGCGGCAAAGCAATCAGCTTATAACTCTTAACTCTCAATTTGAAAATCATCTCTCCCCACTTACTTCTCTCTATTCATTATTCACCTTTTGTCATTAACTTCATAAGCACAACACATAAACCTCCCCCATCATGAAAAAGATAAAACTGCTTGCAATGCTTTTATCCTGCATTATCTTATTTATAAGCAATACTGTCTTTGCACAGATAACCTCCGCCGAAGTAGATGCACTGGTAGAAAAATCGCTGAAGGAATTCAATGTGGCGGGTGTGGCAGTGGCTATTGTAAAAGATGGTAAAGTGGTACATGCCAAAGGATATGGAGTAAGATCAATGACAACCAAAAAGCCGGTGGATGTGTATACCAATTTCCAGATTGCATCCAACAGCAAGGCCTTTACCACTGCGGCTCTTTCCATATTAATAGATGAGGGGAAAATAAGCTGGAAGGATAAAGTGAAGGATCATATACCCGAGTTCAAAATGTACAATGAATATGTGACGGAGAATTTCCTGATAGAAGACTTACTCTGCCACCGCAGCGGTTTGGGGCTTGGTATCGGCGACCTGATGATGTTTCCCGATGGTACAGACTTTACGATTAAAGATGTGCTGACGAATTTTCAATACTTTAAACCGGTATCTGCCTTCCGTACACAATTCGATTATGATAACCAGCTTTACACCGTGGCAGGTGAACTGATAGCAAGAGTAAGTGGCATGACATGGGAAAAATTTGTGCAGACACGGATCATGGAACCACTGCAGATGGATCATTCGTTTTCAGCGATAGCTGATATCAAAGACAAAAGCAACCTGGCCGTTCCCCACTCCACCGAAACCCCCGACGGCAAAATGAAAACCATTGACCATTTTGTGGAGATCATCAACGGTGCGGCCGGCGGCATACTATCCAACGTGGATGATATGAGCAAATGGATGCTGATGCAACTTAACAAGGGCCGGTATGGTGAAAACAATTCCAAAAAAATATTCTCTGAAGCAAGGCAACTGGAAATGTGGGAGATCCATACGGTGCAAAGGGCAAACCCAAACCCACGGTACAACCAGCATTTCAACGGTTATGGTCTGGGCTGGGGCCTGTCTGACATCAAAGGAAATCTGCGGGCAACACATACCGGTGGTTTACCGGGTATGTTGTCCATTGTAAACTTAATTCCAGACCTGAACCTCGGTATTGTGATCCTTACGAATACAGAAAATGGCGGCGGTGCTTTATTCAGCGCCGTTAATAATACCATCATGGACAGTTATCTCGGACTTGATGATTTTGGCTGGGTGAACCGATACAGCAGTGCATTAAAAGACAGGAGAACCAACGCTGATTCTGTTACTGCCAAAGTATGGCAGACCGTGGCGGCGAATAAAACCACCAAGATCAACAATGCCAATTTTACCGGCATCTATGAAGACAAATGGTTTGGTAAGATGGAAGTGTTTGAAAAGAATAACCAGCTCTGGATAAAAGCCTACCGTTCGCCCAAGCTGAATGGCCCGATGCATTTTTATAAGGCCAATACGTTTGCTATTAAATGGGAATACCAGGATATGAACTGCGATGCGTTTGCGATGTTCAATTTGGATGAAGAAGGAAAAGCACAAAGCATAAAAATGAAAGGTATATCACCCAATATAGATTTCAGTTTTGATTTTCATGACCTGGACCTGCAACGGGTGAAGAAGTAAAGCCCTTCATCAGAAATCAAAATCCCTTCGGTGCATATTCCACCGCACACCAAAACTTACTACAGAAGTGTTGGCTGATGTTATCGGCGGAGTTGTTGTTTTCTGTCTTCTTACTATCGCATTCAATTCAAGGAAAAGATTTTCTCTTAACTCATACGACAACAGGAAAGAACCATAGACCACATCTGTTTTCCATCCGCTGCCAATGCTGTATCCAAAGTCTCCCTGCCGTGGCGGAATAACATTTGGCAAAAAGATATTGCTACCAAAACTACGGCTGCTGCTGTCTCTTCCCTGCTGGTAGAAAATCAGTTTGGCAACGGCCAGCCATTTTGGCGCAGGCTGATAACGGGCAATACCAATCACTTCATTGAAGTTGGCCATCAGCGGATGTGCCAGGGGTTGGTTATAATGTGTATAGTTGGCCACTGAATCACGATGTGAATAAGTGAACGGACGGACACGGTTCATTTCCACCTGCAGATCAAGGTTGCTTACATTGAATGCATCAATGTATTTGGCACCAAGTTGTATGCCCCATTTGTTGGCCCACCAGCCACGGTTACGTTTTATTTCTGCGAGTAAGAATTCATCCAGTGAGAACTGCCCGTACAACTGAATCTTTCCGCCGAGATTGGCTTTTGCATCCAGGCCTATGATGGAGTTATCAAAACTTCCGTTCTGCTGTTCTATTGAACGATAGAAGATGATCGGATTGAGATAACCGAAATCGAATTTGTCTTTTCTTCCGAACACCACACCTTCAAACAAACCAATGTTGAGCCATTTGGTCACACTGATATCAAGGTGATGCATGGCTGCATATTTTTTTCCGATAAGACGGTCACCAATCCTGTCATCCGCATTCTGCAATTCCATGAAGAGGTTCTGGTAATTGAATTTCCAGATCCTTGTATTAAGTTTTAAGAACAATGCATTGTTGCCAAAATCACTCAGCAACAAACTGCGGAATCCATTACCGATAAAATTCTTATCGTAACCAAATGCTACGTCAATATATTTTGAGACATTGAAGGTGAAGTATCCCCTTGCATCAAAATAGTCGGTACCACCGGTTGCCTTGAAGGGTTTGTAATAACCATTGCCGGGCACAGCTTTTCTTTCGCTTATAAAATCCTGGACATATTTTGGTGCCCTTTCCTGGTTATCGGTAAGATAAGTGAAGAAGCCGATCTTATTGGCGATCTTTCCCCGAATTGTAACGCCTCTTGTATTCAGAAAAAGATCATCATCATTATTACTCTCTTTTGAAATGGTGTATTGAAATACAGGATTCACCACCAGATCAAAATCCTTTACATGCACTTCAAACAGGTTGGCCGGTGTGGAATAGAATTTCTTTACAAATTTTCTTTTGGATGCATATTTTGAACGATATGCTTCAGCCACATATTCAAGGTTATTGGCATAAAGTCTGTCAATATTGTATTTATCAACCTTTGATAACTTAACACCCGGCAGTTGCACATAATGATCAACAGCACTGACCACATGCCTGCGGCTAAAAGGTTTGGTTTTGGAATAATTAAAAAATGAATCAGACCGGCTTTTAATCTCCAACCGTTCCATTAAAATATTCGCTTTATCACCCTGTGGCAAAAAACTAGATTGGGAAAAAGCTGAAATTGGAAGGAGGATAAGGACAAGTCTTGCAAGGGTTTGTTTAAATTGCATGGGTATTAGCTTTGATCAACATAAGATGAAACAAGATATGCAAAAATACCTGATTAAGAATATACAGCTCGTCAATGAAGGCAAGATTATTAATGCAGATGTGTTGATAACAAATGGAAGGATCGATACAATATCATCACAGATAAGCAATACAGGAGGTAATTGTATTGAAATAAATGGCGAAGGCAAGTATCTATTTCCCGGCGTTATCGATGACCAGGTACATTTCCGAGAGCCGGGGCTTACACATAAAGCAACTATTTATACTGAATCGAAAGCAGCTGTAGCGGGTGGTGTTACCAGTTTTATGGAAATGCCAAATACAATACCCAATGCTCTCACACAAGACTTGCTGGAAGATAAATACCAGATTGGCGCAAAAACATCGTTGGCTAATTATTCTTTCTTTATGGGAACGGGAAATGATAATGCTGATGAAGTATTAAAAACAAATGAACGGAAAAAAGATATCTGTGGCGTAAAAATATTCATGGGGGCCAGTACCGGAAATATGCTGGTGGATAACCCAAATACACTGGATAAGATATTCCGTGAAAGCGAAGTGCTGATCGCCACGCATTGTGAAGATGAGAAACTGATCAAACAAAATCTTGAAAAAGCAAAAGCATCCGGCAGGGAACTGACAGCTGCTGATCATCCCATCATAAGAGATGAAGAAGTGTGTTATGAATCTTCGTTATACGCCATACAAATTGCCAAGAAGTATAATACAAGATTGCACATACTACACATTACTACGGAAAGAGAATTGCAGCTTTTCACCAATATGTTTCCGCTGAAAGAAAAAAGAATAACTGCAGAAGTATGTGTGCATCACTTACATTTTACCAGTGATGATTATGCAAGGCTGGACAACCAGATAAAATGCAACCCGGCTATCAAAGCACAGCATAATAAGGAAGCATTATGGGCAGCACTGCTGGATGACCGGCTCGATGTAATTGCCACAGACCATGCACCACATACATGGGAAGAAAAGAATGAATCTTACCCAAAAGCACATGCAGGATTGCCATTGGTACAGCATCCGTTGTTATTGATGCTGCATTATCATAAACAAGGCCGCATCAGTTTAGAAAGAATTGCTGAGAAGATGAGCCATGCTGTGGCCGAATGTTTTCAAATAAAAGAAAGAGGCTATATCCGTGAAGGTTATCATGCCGACCTTGTAATCGTTGACCTGAACCAGTCTGTAAAAGTGAGTAAGGAAAATATTTTATATAAATGCGGCTGGAGTCCACTTGAGGGATTTGAATTTCCGGCTAGCATCACACATACTTTTGTAAATGGCCATTTAGTATATGGAAATGGAGTATTTGATGAATCTCAGAAAGGACAACGACTCGTATTTGACAGATAAAACCGGCAATAGTCAATAGTGAATTGTCAATAAAGCGACCCTATTCACCATTGACCATTCTCTATTCACAACATGCAAATAGACAATACATCATTTAGCGACATTTCGATCTTCCATCATGAAGAAGAGTTCTCCATCTTTCATAAATTGAACTTTACACGAACAGTTGGTGGAAGGGAATGGCTTCGTCGTTTTTTCAGCGAACCGCATGACAGTATTGAAAAAATACATGGTACCCAAAAAGTGATCCGCACCTTTATGGAACATGTAAATGATTGGCCAACGGATATCAGTAATGGTACTATGCTTGTGATGGATAAATTCCTTGATTATCCGCTGGATTATATCAGTGAAGCACCAGCATCCCTTAACAATCTTTCATACCGCTGGCTGCACCGAGAAGATTACTCCATGGTAAAATATTCGATGACTCATTTCGCCGATTTTTATCGTGGAATAAAAAAGATTGCTGAGCTACTGGAGAACCTCGACCTTCCTGCCAATATCAAATTATATGTGGACCGTATCAACGGTATATTAAAACAAGCCCCGTTAGAAAAACTCGCAGAAACAGAACCGGGTGAAAAGTTCACTGCCCGACAGAATCTATATTTTGCTTTTCATCTTCGTGGCCGTTATAAAACAAATACACTGGAGATGATCGAGATCTTCAGCAGGCTGGATGCCTGGTATTCGATGGCCGTAGCGGTAAAAACATACGGACTCAGTTTCCCGGAGTTCATACAACAGGACACACCGCTTGTAGATGCAAAAGGTTTGTACCATATTTTATTACCGGAACCTGTTCCCTATGACCTGCAGATGAACCCGGAACATAATTTCTTATTTCTTACCGGTGCAAACATGGCCGGCAAGAGCACACTGATCAAAGCGGTTGGTTCAGCCGTTTTCCTTGCCCATATCGGTATGGGTGTGCCTGCACAAAAAATGAAACTGACCTTGTTTGATGGGTTGCTGAGTAATATTAACGTAGTGGACAATATCGCCAAAGGCGAAAGCTTTTTCTTTAATGAAGTACAACGCATCAAGAACACCATTGAAAAAATAAATAACGGAAAGAAATGGCTGGTGCTAATAGATGAACTGTTCAAGGGCACCAATGTACAGGATGCGATGAAATGTTCACTCACTGTTGTGAAAGGTTTGATGAAAATAAAGAACTCACTCTTTATTCTTTCCACCCACCTGTATGAAATAGGTGATGAACTGAAAAATTATCCGAATATCTCCTTCCGGTTCTTTGAAACAAATGTTAAAGATGAGCAACTGGAATTCAGTTACCAGCTGAAAGTAGGCATCAGCGAAGATCGCATTGGGTATGTGATATTAAAGAGGGAAAAAGTAGTGGAGATGCTGGAGAAATTGTAATTACTGCAACCCTCTCCTATCTTTATTGTTCTTAGTGCTGAAACAATTATCTTTTGCAAAATTTTACCTGCATGAAAATCGTTTTCCCGTCGTTCCTTTTGTTAGTTTCCTTAATTAGCCAGGCGCAAAATAATATTGATGTATTGCATTATAAATTCAGCCTTGAATTGAATGATAATAATGATTCAATCTATAGCAAGGCTGAAATAAAAATCATTCCAAATAAGAATATTAATAGTTTCCAATTGAATTTAAGCGGCGATAAGTCTGGAAAATCAAAAGGAATGATCGTCGAAAAAGCTTTGGTAAATCGTACTGTTAGTCAAATTCAACGTGGTATTTCTTTGGGTGATATCTTACATGTAAATGACAAGCTTATTATAACCTTTGTAAAAGAAATATTGAAAGATGATACATTTTATTTGTCAGTAAATTATAAAGGCATTCCCAAAGACGGTCTCATCATTTCCAAAAATAAATATGGTAACCGCACTTTTTTTGCAGACAACTGGCCAAACCGGGCCCATAACTGGATACCCTGTGTGGATGATCCGGCAGATAAAGCATCGGTTGAATTTTTAGTGACGGCTCCATCGCATTACCAGGTTATTTCCAATGGAGTGATGATAGAAGAAACCAATTTACCCGGAAATAAAAAGCTAACTCATTACAGAGAAGATGTGCCACTTCCAACAAAAGTGATGGTGATCGGTGCTGCAGATTTTGCAGTACAGTACACCGGTACTGTTGGCTGTGTTCCTGTAAGCAGTTGGGTGTACCCGGAAAATAAAGAAGCCGGTTTCTATGATTATGCCATAGCAAAAGATATACTGGAGTGGCATAGTAATTATATCGGTCCTTATGCTTATAAGAAATTAGCTAATGTGCAATCCAAAACTAAGTTTGGTGGTATGGAAAATGCAGGAGCTATTTTTTATGCAGAGGAAAAAATTACAGGTAAACGGGAAGAAGAACGTTTATTATCACATGAAATAGTCCATCAATGGTTTGGCAATATGGCCACAGAAAAAAGCTTTGCCCATCTATGGCTGAGTGAAGGATTTGCCACTTACCTCACTCATGTATATATGGAAGCAAGATATGGCACTGATAGCATGAACAAAGAAATGATGGAAGACAGAGAACAGATTATTGACTTTGTAAAATATGCCCGCAGACCGGTTGTTGACTCTACTGCCAACTTTATGCAGTTATTAAATGCGAACAGTTACCAGAAAGGAGGATGGGTATTGCATATGTTACGGCGGCAACTTGGTGATTCCATTTTCAGGAAAAGTATACGTCAGTATTATGCGACCTATGCAGGTAAGAATGCAGAGACCAAAGACCTACAAAAAATATTTGAAACTGTATCCGGAAAGAACCTCTCGACTTTCTTCAATCAGTGGCTGCATACCCCAGTGAATCCGCACCTGAAAATTAACTGGAACTATGATGCGGCTGGCAAAAAAATAGATATTACTGTTGAGCAATTACAAAAAGGGAAAAATTTTGAAATGCCGCTGGAAATGGCCATCTATGCAGGTGGGGGAAAAAAATTCTTTCAAACAGTTGCCATAATAAAGAAAACAGAAACTTTTTCCATTCCATCCGCTACAAAACCTGTCAGTATTTTTGCCGACCCGAATGTGTCACTGCTTTTTGAAGGATATGCGGTGGAAGTGAAATAAGAATACCACTTTCCGGTAATTCTTTTTCCCATTTTATATTTTATCTTCATTCCGATAACTACCGGAACATGCTTGTAAAAACGTTTGGCAGTGCTGTATATGGAGTGGAAGCCATCACTATCACAATTGAAGTGAACTGGCTGACGACGGGTAAGGATCCGATGATCGTTGGCCTTCCCGATAATGCAGTAAAGGAAAGTCTGCACCGGGTGGAAAGCACTTTCAAAACGAACGGTTACAATATGCCCCGCACCAAAGTGGTGGTAAACCTGGCCCCTGCTGATATAAAAAAAAGCGGAACTCCATTTGACCTGCCAATTGCGTTAGGAATATTAGCTGCTTCAGGTCAAATTGAAAATGCTGAAGCATTGAGCAATTATGTAATCATGGGTGAACTGGCTTTGGATGGAGAGATTCGTTCCATCAAAGGTGCATTACCGATTTCGATACAGGCAAGAAAGGAAGGGTTCAAAGGATTGATCGTTCCCAATGTAAATGCAAGAGAGGCCGGCATGGTGAATAATCTTTCTGTTTATGGTGTTGATCATATCAAGCAGGTGATTGATTTTTTTGAAAATGAAGAAAAAGGTTTAGAACCAATCGTTGTGAATACAAGAGAGGAGTTTGCCCATTCACAATCTGATTTTGACATTGATTTTGCAGAAGTAAAAGGACAGGAAAATATAAAGAGGGCTTTAGAAATTGCTGCAGCTGGCGGACATAATGCCATACTCATCGGACCTCCGGGTGCCGGTAAAACCATGTTGGCTAAAAGACTTCCAACTATATTACCGCCGCTTACCTTACAGGAAGCACTGGAAACAACCAAGATACATTCTGTTGCCGGTAAACTTCCGGAGAACGCAACACTGGTTTCCAAACGTCCTTTCCGTTCGCCACATCATACTATCAGCGATGTGGCATTAGTTGGTGGTGGTGGTATACCACAGCCCGGAGAAATTTCGTTGGCCCATAATGGTGTTTTATTTCTTGATGAACTACCTGAATTCAAAAGAACGGTGCTGGAAGTGATGAGGCAACCAATGGAAGAAAGAAGAGTGACAATATCAAGAGCAAAAGTAGCAGTTGATTTTCCTGCATCTTTTATGCTGATGGCAAGTATGAATCCATGTCCCTGCGGATTCTATAATCATCCTGAAAGGGAATGCACTTGTCCACCTGGTGCAGTGCAGAAATACCTGAATAAAATCTCAGGACCATTATTAGACAGAATAGATCTGCATGTGGAAGTAACTCCTGTTGCATTCAGTGAACTATCGTCCATCCGACCACAGGAAAACTCTGCAATAATCAGGGAAAGAGTATTGACAGCAAGAGAAAAACAGGCAGAAAGATATAAAGACAATCCGGGCATTTATTGCAATGCACAAATGAGCAGTAAGATGTTGAAAGAGATCTGTGTTATTAACCAGGTTGGTGCTAATTTATTGAAGACGGCAATGGAAAGGCTGAATCTATCTGCCAGAGCATATGACCGTATTTTAAAAGTTGCCAGAACTATTGCCGACCTTTCATTGAGTGATGACATCAAACCAGAGCATCTGGCAGAAGCGATACAATACAGAAGCCTTGACCGGGAAGGATGGGCAGGATGAATGTAAACTTTTTCCTGATTCCTTTTTTTTAATATCAGCATTAGAAAATTATGCCTTTGTTTCAAAAAAGAAATAATTGTAGCTGCTATACTTAATTTATCATTATATCTGTCTCAAATACTGCAATGTTGTCATTTTTTCCGAAAATTGTACAATGTTTGCACATTGATTCACCTTTCCTTCGCTCAAAATAAAACATGAAAATATTAATTCGCTATCTCAAGCCTCATAAATGGCTCGTTGCTCTGGTTCTTTTCCTTGCCGCCATTAATATCGGTTTCTCTTTAATTGACCCTATCATCTTTGGTAAGCTGATTGATCTTGGTTACCGGTATGCTGCCAACAGCGGAGAGTTTCAACCATTCTGGTGGGGATTTGCAGGTCCATTACTTACATTACTGGGAGCTTCTATTGGTGTCGCCATGGTAAGCCGAATCGCCAAAGCATTCCAGGATTACTTTTTAAATGTTGTTACACAAAAATTTGGTGCAACCGTTTTTACCGAAGGATTACAGCATGCTATGGGGCTGCCTTACCAGGAATTTGAAGATCAGCGAAGCGGTGAAACCCTGGGCATTTTACAAAAAGTAAGAATTGATACTGAAAAGTTCGTGGCTTCATTTGTCAATGTATTATTTCCTGTAGTGATAGGGATCTTGTTTGTTGCCATCTTTGCCTTCCAGATTCATCCTCTGCTTCCATTAATATATTTCGGAGGAATATTTTTACTGACCATTATCTCCAACCTGCTCAGTAAAAAAATAAAGACGGTGCAAAAAGTGATCGTTGCTGAAACAACTTCACTGGCAGGTTCTACTACCGAATCCCTCCGCAACATTGAACTGGTAAAAAGCCTTGGACTGACAAGACAGGAAGTAAAGCGATTGAACAAAAACACATTTAAGATTCTTGGGCTTGAACTAAAAAAAGTAAGGCGGCTCCGCAGTATCAGTTTTGTGCAGGGAACATTTGTCAATACACTTCGCCAGGTCATTTTATTTCTCCTGATGTGGATGATCTTCCGTAAAGAAATGCAGCCATGGGAACTGGCCACTATGCAAATATTCTCCTTCTTCGTTTTTGGGCCTTTACAGGAGATCGGCAATATCATTCTTACATACAGAGAAGCACAGGCATCTTTAGAGAACTTTGATAACCTGATGAAAAAAGAAGCTGAACCACAGGCAAAGAATCCAAAGCATCTTGGAAAAATTGAAACACTTGAATTTGAAAATGTCGGGTTCAAACATAAAACTGCATCTCAAAAAGCCATCAATGAAATAAGTTTTAAAGTAAATACCGGTGAGACGATTGCCTTTGTCGGCCCATCTGGTTCTGGAAAAACAACCTTGATGAAATTGCTGGTTGGTTTATACCGTCCGCAACAGGGACGAATATTATATAACAGTATTGATGAAAACAATATTGATTTTGAAGACCTACGGAACCAGATCGGCTTTGTAACACAGGATACTCAATTGTTTTCCGGTACCATCCGTGAGAACCTGATCTTCGTCAATCCTGAAGCAACTGATGAGGAAGTAAAGGATGTGTTGAATAAAGCTTCCTGTACCAATTTACTGGCCCGTGCAGAAAAAGGCCTGGATACAATGATTGGTGAAGGCGGATTGAAATTATCGGGCGGAGAAAAACAACGGCTTTCCATTGCAAGGGCATTGCTTCGCAAACCAAAATTACTTTTGTTTGATGAAGCTACATCAGCACTGGATTCATTGACAGAGGAAGAAATAACTGATACCATCCGTGAAATATCCGGTGACGGAAAACAGATCACTATCCTTATCGCACATCGTCTTTCTACCATTATGCATGCAGACAGGATATATGTATTGGAAAAAGGGGATGTGGTAGAAACGGGCAATCATGAAAAACTACTTGATGAAAAAGGATTGTATTATGCCATGTGGCGCCAGCAGATCGGAGAAAGAAAATCTAAAATATTTGTTGCTTAATTTATGGGACTATTATCATTTCTTGGTATTGGGAAAAGTGCAATAAAGGATGCATTAAGAAAGGGAGCAATTGTAATAGATGTACGAAATGTAAATGAATATGACAAGGGCCGGGTGCCGGAGTCGATCAACATTCCCGTGAATATGATACCCGCCAGTATTGAAAGAATAAAGGGAATGAAAAGACCTGTAGTATTTTGTTGTGCATCCGGTTCCCGCAGCAGCAATGCCGTAAACATTATGAAAGCAAACGGCATGAAAGAGGTGTACAACGGAGGAAGCTGGATGCAGGTGTTAAAAATGCTGAAAAATCTCTAAGCTCAGGGGTTCACTTTTACCTTTACAACTTTGGTTGTTTTATTATAACCATGGTCTTCATACCAGACAGTAACTGTAAAATCTGTTGGAGTAGTGACATTCACGGTATGTGATACAGAAAAGTTATACTGCTTTATATAGTGAATTTCGTAAGACTGTTCTTTTACCAGAAAGCCGGTAGCATCATTTACAATTTTTACATTTCCCCTGTACAGTCCCAGTTCATCAGTAACTTTTCCGCTAACATTTATACTATTTCCGTTGGTAAATACCTGGTTATTCGTTGGTGTAAGAATGTCCAGCACCGGCGCAATAGTATCTGTCGGGCTAGGGATATGCACCGGCCCGTCACCATTAGCAGTACCGCCTTTGGAACAGGCGATTACCAATAAAGTGGAAGCTAAACAAATTAATATTATCTGGAAACGGAATTTCATGCAATAAATCTATTGTTCTTTTTTGTCTTTGGTGAACATATTGGTAAAGAAATTTTCTTTGTCCAGGTCTTCCATATCGCTTAGTTCCAGTTCAAGAGCTTTGGTGCTTTGCGAAATTTCCAGTAATGAAATGATAAGAGAGGCCAGCAAACTCAGCAAACTGGCTGCGAAGATATAACTATTCAACTCTGTCCATTGTTTATAAACGCCATACATGGTTACCACACAACATAAGAAACTGAACACCCCTAATGCCTGCATCTGTCTTACCATATTTATTCGGATACGGAGTATCCTGATCTGCTTCAGCAACAGGTTATTCTTTTCGCCCCTATTATACTCATCGTGCAATTTCCTGATAAGGTTGGCCAGAGCCAGGTAGCGGTTGGTATATGCCAGCAGCAACAAACTGATAGCCGGAAATAATAAGGCAGGTGTATTGAAAGTAATTTCCATGCTGCAATTTACTACTTAAAAAGAAGCCCCGCCAAATGGCAGGGCTGTCTTAAAACAAACGAAAGCTATAAATTTTTAAACCCCATGGGTATATTCAGTTTTATTGAAAAGTTTCTACCAGCATTAAAAACTCCTGTTCTTCCCGTCACCATATTCTCCGATGTATATTTCAACCTGCTTAAGTGATTCTGATAGGCTACATCTGTAATATTTGTAATAGCCAGGTGAACACTGAAAAGTGTTTTCCTGTCATTTACAATGTCAGCTCCCAAACCTGCATTCAGCAATGAGTAGCCATCCGTAGCTGTTTCTGTGTCAAAACCGGTAAAAGGTTTGTTTTGTTTAAAAGTATTATCCAGTTCGAGTCTTGCATAAAAATTATGAAACGTTTTGTTCAGTTTCTTAAAATCTGCTTTCAGTTCACTACTCAGTCTTGCAGCTGGTATCAGGGGAATGTTTTCGCTGCCATCAATCGGGTTATCAAATTTTCCACGAACAAACGAAAAAGTGTTTTCGAAATGAAGCCAGTCCAGCGGATGTGGATGTATATCAATTGAAGCCTCAAATCCATAAAGCTTTGCATCCTGCTGATTGAATTTAAAAGCCGGTATCAGTTCACCACCATCATTCACCAATGAATCGCCACCAAAAAATGATTCCAGTTTACGATAAAAAATGAAATCATTCATCCGGTTGTAAAAGGCACTGATATCTAAACTAAAATGTTCATAATTGAAATTCATTCCGGCATCTGTCTGCAAACTTGTTTCAGCTTTCAGATCTAGATTACCGTATTCATACCGGTTGGTGCCTTCATGTGCACCGTTACTGGCCAGTTCTGCCAGTGTGGGTGAACGGAATCCTCTTGCGATGTTTGCTTTTAAAGTAATTTTTTCACTTGCCTCAAAACTTACTCCGGCACTACCTGAAATGTTGGAAAATGATTTTGAAAACTGTTCAAACTTTACATCACCGCCCTCAATCAATTCTTTTGCATTGATATTCCTGTTATCAAATCTTAACCCGCCACTGATGGTTGCTTTCTTAAATAAACGTTGTACAAAAACAAATCCGCCGATATCAAAAAGATTGTATTCAGGGATCAATGCTTCTTCACCTTTGTTCTGATTAGATTGCCTCATTCCGTTTACCCCGATAGTAGTATGCCATTCTTTTGCTTCCGGCAATTGCCACTGGAGGTTATAATTAAATGTCTTAAGGTCAAAGAACAGTTCCTTTTCATCCGGTTCTTCTGCATTGCCAAATTCCTGGCGTAGATTATTCTGGTAAGCAAGGTTTAGTTTTAACCGGCTTTTATTTATAGCAAAGTTGTTATCACTAACAATTTTATTGTGCTGTACTCTTTGTTGTGGTACAAATAATTCTCTTGTATCCAAATCCGATTTTGTTGCAATTCTTTCCAATGGCGAACCGCCAAATACAATGAACTGACCTGTTGCATCATCCCTTTCCCCTTCTATCAGGCCAAGACGCTGATCAAAACGGCTGAAGATAAGATGACTATAACCCCAGCTTTTATTGATGCCGACATAACCACCCATATTTTTTTCATTAAACCCTGAATTCAAAACTTTACCGTCATATTTGTTTTTGTAATTGCCTGCCGATTTATAGGTTCCATATAGGTTCCAGTTAAAGCCATTGTTGTTTCCTGCCAGGTTTCCATTAATTGCAAACAACCCGTTATTGGTTTGATAATTGGAAATAATATTCCCTTTTACTGTTCCTTCTGCTACTGGTATGTTAGTTATGAAGTTTATAACACCTGCCAATGCATCACTACCATACATCAATGATGCCGGGCCTTTTACCACCTCGGCTCTTGCCACACTTAGTTCATCAATCTCCACACCATGTTCATCACCCCATTGCTGTCCTTCCTGCCGTACCCCTTCATTTACCACTACTACCCTGTTGCTGCCCAACCCACGGATATAGGGTTTAGAAATAGCCGGACCAGTAGAAACCTGTGATACACCTGGAATATGTGTCAATGCATCAATAATATTGGAAGAAGGCGTTTGTAATAATGCCAGTTTGCGAATGGAAGCAACCGGAACAGGTGACTTACGGATACTTGTTGCACCCGCCACACCCGTTACAATTACGCCAAGATTTTCAACAACTACAGGAGACAAAGCAAAATCCTTTTCAACAGAACTGGTTAATTCAATATGCACAACCAATGTGCTGTATCCTGCATGTGAAATTTCGATAACATGATGACCTTCGGGAATATTATTCAACACATATTTTCCGTTTCCATCAGCAATAGTACCAATACGGTCGTCTGCTATGTAAATGGATGCACCGGGTAATGACTCACCTGTCTTTACATCGGTAATATTACCGGAGAGACGAACCTTCTCAACTCCAATTTTTTTTGAGAACTCAGTTCCTGCAAATGAAGCTGTTTGAGCAATCAGATTAAAACAAGCTATAGAGCAAAATAAAACAAGAAATAGTTTTTTCATACAATTACTTTAAAGGTCAGTTGCTTAATGCAAACTGAAGTGACCATAAAAATTTAAGGGACAAGGAAAGAGAATGAAGTTTCTATTAAAAGAAAAATCAGCAGGCGGGAGGGCCACGGTCAGTAATACAAGATGAAAAGGAGTTAATGTAAAAGGAATAGAATACAGAATTATCCAATCCTTTAAACTTGGCAAGAACATTTATTACCGGCAAGTCCGGTAAGCCGGCATCTTTGGCAAATACATAATCACAAATGGAACAGATAAATGATTTCGAAGAAGAATTAAGACCTTCCTGTTGTGTTTTAGCAATGGTGCTTTCATGATGGTGAACCGCTTTCTCTGTATGGATAAATACCAATAAGGCCAGCAGAAAACCTGCTGTTATACTTTTAATAATGGTATTGCGGAAAAAATTCACAGGAGCAAAACTAAGGATTTTTAATAAATGCAACAATGATTCATTTTAAAAGATCGAAAAATTACTAATTAACTCCTGCTTTTAATCTTTTAGAAATACAATAAGTCCCATGAAGCCGGATTATTTATCTATAAACAACAACTAATCCGGCCTAATATTTTAAATTAGCTTATGCTTACAAAAAACTGCTTTTTCAGAAAAATAAATATTGTCTTAATTGTTCTTATGTTATACATAAGCTCCTGTAATAAAAAAGACACACCATCACCGGACCTTTGTGCAGGAGTAAATTATAATATTGATTACTTCAAAACTGAGGCAATAGGTACATCAAACAATGGTACCATTTCTGTTAATTACCCGATTGGGGATACTATAACTTACAAATTAAATAACGGAACCTATCAAGCTTCAAGAAGCTTTACCAATCTGGCACCTGGTAATTATGTATTGACAGTGAAGAATCAAAACGGATGTACTGATACAGCACAGATAACCATACTTAACTACGGGCCTAAATATGCTTTAGTAAAGCAATTGATCGTTGGTTATTGCGGCCCTTGTCATTATAATGGCGGCAATTCCGGAGGTAAGAATTTTGATACTGATGCCAGCATTGTTGCCAGTTGGGATAGAATAAAAGCAAGGGCAGTTGATAATGTACCTTCACAAATGCCGGAAGCACCCAATGCTCCTTTAACTTCAGTTGATAAACAAAAAATTACGGATTGGGTAAATGCGGGGCACAGGCAGAGTGATTAGTTTACTTTAATTAAAAAGCCGCTCAAAATTCATGAACGGCTTTATGATATTTAATAATTTCTATGGCCTTACTTTCAACATAGCTCTTACATGTTGTGTAACTCCGTTCTGAAATCTTGCATAATACACACCGTTTGGTAATCCTTCTGCATCGAAAGAAATATTATAGGTTCCAGGGCCTGCATAATCTTTATCTACCGGAACACCGATAACCCGGCCTAAGGTGTCAATGATCTGAATTAAAGTTCTGCCACCTTGAGTTTTAAACTTAATAGTAGTAGATCCGGTAAAAGGATTTGGATAATTAGTCACCAAAGCATCAGTATCCGTAGGAGGCGGCGGAGTAATCCCACTACATGCACCAGCCTTTATCAATGGTAAACTTTGCAATTGCGTATTGATGTTTGGTGGGAACAATGAATCTACTATTGTCTTGTCGAGACAGAACCATTTTTCCAGCAGCGTAGCATAAATACTTCTAAAATCATATTGCATCGGGATATTATCATTCACGGATGCATTGGCAGGAATGGTAGGGTTTACACCCAACATACCCGGCTCTACTTTGGAACCAAATACAAACATGGGTGCAGCAGCGCCATGGTCTGTTCCGGTACTTGAATTGGATTTAATACGACGGCCAAACTCACTGTACGTCATTCCAATTACCCTGTCTTCCACTTCGAGGAATCTCAGATCATCCTGAAATGCTTTTATAGCATCTGAAACTCTTTGTAAAAGTGTGGCATGTGCACCTGTTGTAGTATCTCCGGCATTTACCTGTACAGAGTGTGTATCAAACCCGCCAAAGCTTACCATGTATACTCTGGTCTTTAATCCACCTTTCACTAACCGTGCTACTATCTTCAACTGGTCTGCCAATGAATTATTGGTGGGATAAGTTCCCTGTTGTGTAACTGCATTGGCAGCACTGCGTATAACAGAAGAATATTTTTGAGTTTGCTGATTAACTGTTCTTATGTATGTAAGTTCTTTACCTGCCTTTGTTGCCGGTGCAGGATCTGTTGTTCCGTTAATTAAGTTGTAAAAAGTAGTTGGATTGGTTATACTCATTCCCATGTTGGCTGTTGGGCCTTGCGTAGTAAGTGTTGTAGTAGATCCAATCTGAATGGCTAAAGGATCTGGCATTTCTGTTGTAGGGTAGCCAGTCGGGAAATTCGGATATTCATAATTAAGGTATCTGCCGGCCCAGCCGCTATACACTTCCTGGTTACTATTGGAACCACTCATCCATATATCAGTTGCCCTGAAGTGAGAAAAGTTTGGTTGCGGATAACCAACTGACTGAATTAGTTTTGCTTTGCCTTCATTAAATAAAGATTGTAAACCGGTCATGGATGAATGTATCCCTGTACCCGTAACTCCGGCAATCGGCAGCACCCTGTTTTGTGGTATAGCCACATTTGTTCTAGCATTAAAATAATTGGAGTAACCTGCATCAATCGGTATCACAGTATTCAATCCATCATTACCACCGGATAACTGGATAATCACCAGCACATGGTCTGTTAGTGTTGTTCCCCGCATCAGTGCCTGCACCAATGGTGAATTTGTATTAAATGCTTTTACAGAATACCCGTTGATGACTTCAGGCAGGATGGCCGCAGCAGGTATAGTGTTGAGTAAAAAATCTCTTCTTTTCATTGATAAAAATTTTATGCTAACTGGTATTCTGATAAATTAAAGAAGTACTGAAATAGTGACTTTAATCTTGTATTTACAATATTAAAATTAGCAGGTGAAGGATTTGAAATGTAAGCAGCCCAAGCATTGGTCCAGTAATAATCATAAATCTGCCCGGTTAGTAAAATTTGTGTTTTTATTTGAGCTTTGGTTTGAACTGAAAGATCGTTTCTAAAGAAAATCGAAAGTGCTTCATCTATCAGGTCATTTGGATTTCCTGGATTTTTCAATGATTGTGCAAAAGCAACACAGTTGAACTGCACCCTAAAACCATTTCTTGTATACCCGGTATTAATCATTATATCTGTAAACTGGTTTCGTTTAGGCAATGAATCGGAGTTAATCCATAATTCGTGGAATGCAGGCTCCTGGTAATATGCTGGCATTCCGGAAACATTAGGAGGATCATGTGGATTTTGGCCTGTATTCACCATCCAGCTAAAAAAGGTATTCCAAAGCCCATAGTTTGTATTCCAATCGGTGAGCACAGGAAATGCTGTATTCATTTCTCTTAGGGCACCAATAACATGATCAGCCGGATTCTTTATCATACATCCCCTGTTCAGCACATCAAAGAAGTGTTCACTCTTGAACAATGCAGACAGCATCGGTTTCAATTCATAATTACTGCTTCTGAATATATCTGCCAGCGGAGTAATAACATTTGTTTCCGTAGCGGTATCAATTGTATAGTAGACAAACCACCGGTAAACTTTCCGTACAATATATTTTGCCACTTCCTGCTGGGCAAAGATCATATTTACAAGATCTGTTAATTCAAGATCGCCGGCCGTTGCTCCGGTTCTTCCAGTAATAACTGTATTATTAAAAAAGGAGGAAAATGTTTTATTGGCTGTACTGTGCCTGTTGGAATTAAAAACTGTAGTGTAAGTAGTGCCATTTATTTGCCAGCCGGTTAATACTTTGGCAGCTTCCTTTACATCACTTTCTGTGTATTGTGAAGCCGGGCCTTTTCCTAAAGTAAACAGTTCAAACAATTCCCGGGCATAGTTCTCATCGGGTGCAGATGCCTGGTTCAGATACCCATTGAGGTAACGAAGCATGGCAATATCCTTTGTAATATTATAGATAAGGGTTTTATAATTACCAAAGGCGTACTGCCTAATCAATTGTTCCTGTCTGTATATCCAGTTTGCATTTCCTACTTCAGAAGCTTCGTTTCCGAAATGATCTACAAGGAACATAACTAATTTCTCACGGATACTTCTATCCTGGTTTATCATATTACCAGTAACCCATTTTTTATAAGATGCCCTGCGTTGCGATTGAACTGTACCATCATTATTGATATCATTTACCCAGGTGGTACCCTGAGCTATATTGCTATCTGGTGTTCCCGGCTGGGTTGATGTTGTATATTCTTTTACTGGAGGAGCAGGATTTGGAGCAGTTGGATTTAATAATTCATCCACTGCCTGGCTCATTGTCCGTGTTTTAAAATAATCTACATCTGCTTTCTTAGCACCAAACATGGTACGTTTCAATAAATGAACGATTTCCTGATCCGTCCATGGGCCATTGTAGGTGTTGATACCTGAATTAGTGCGGAAAGTTTGCTGGGGTGCAGCAACCTGTACTGTTTTTGATTTGCGCCGGCGGGCAGTCAAAAAGTCTCTTCTGTCCATAATTTGGGTTTTGGTTCAGCTGAAAACCTGTGATGTAAATATTAATAAATAGTTTAATGAACTATAGCAAAAACTAAAACATTTCATTCAATATGGTAGAAATACATTGCCCTTTATGGGAAATTGTATAATACAGTATTGAAAATGACATAGTAAGTTAGGAAAGAAATCTGGAATTGTGCAGCACAGGGAAGAAATTTAATTGCCTATTGCAGATTTTCAATAATACCGGCAATCCCCTGACCACCCCCGACGCAGGCTGTTACCATGCCATACTTTTTGTTCAGTCTTTTCATATCACCAAGGTTCTGGATGGTAAGCTTGCAACCGGTACATCCCAGCGGATGGCCAAGGGCAATGGCACCGCCGTTGATGTTGACTTTCGCCGGATCAAGATTTGCTTCTCTTATTACAGCCAATGCCTGGGATGCAAAGGCTTCATTTAATTCAATCAAATCAATATCATTCAGATTCATACCAGCCTGTTTCAATACTTTAGGTATAGCCGCTACCGGACCAATTCCCATAATGCGGGGATGCACACCGGCTACAGCACTGTTCACTAAACGGCCAATTGGTTTTAACCCTAACTCGTTCATCATTTTCTCTCCCATTACAATTACAAAGGCTGCACCGTCTGAAGTTTGAGAAGAGTTACCGGCTGTAACCACTCCGCCGGCAGCAAATGCAGGTTTCAACTTTGCCAATGCTTCCATAGATGTATCAGCCCTTGGACCTTCATCTGTATCTATAACATAGTTTCTTTTTTGCTTTTTGCCTTTTGCATCAAGATATATTTCCTCTACATTGATAGGAAGAATTCCATCCTTAAAATGTCCTTTCTCAATTGCAGCCATTGCCTTCTGGTGAGAATTATAAGAGAATTCATCCTGGTCTTCTCGGCTTACTTTAAAATCTTTAGCTACGGCTTCGGCTGTTAAGCCCATGCTTAAATAATAATCAGGTTCGTCTTTTGCAATGGCATAGGAAGGAACGGTTTTCCAACCGGCAGTTGGAACCAAGCTCATACTTTCTGTACCACCAGCAATGATACAATCAGCCATGCCCATTCTGATTTTTGCTGTGGCCATGGCAATGGTTTCCAAACCAGATGCACAATAGCGATTTACTGTAGCACCCGGCACTTCAAAACCCAAAGCTCTTGCCGATATTATTCGACCAAACTGTAACCCTTGCTCTGCCTCAGGAACAGCATTACCTACCAACACATCATCTACCCTTTTCGAATCCAGTTGGGGAACCGCGGCCATCAATCCTTTTATCACTTCCACGGCCAGATCATCCGGACGATAAAAACGAAATCCCCCTCTCTTGGCTTTACCGACTGCTGTTCTGTATCCTGCTATTATGTACGCTTCCTGCATGGCTTAAAATTTAAAGGTTGTTTATGCAACTTTCTATACCAAAAGTAAGAACTCTTGTATTCTGAACCAAAAACAGCGATTGAGTTCAATTATCTTCGCAGGCTATATGTATAAACTTCTTCTAAGGTTTCTTTTTTTATTTAGTCCAGAATGGATTCATTATTTCTCGATGAATGGATTGAAGCTGCTTTGTTCAATTGGTTTTAAGAAGTTGATTACAAACTATTTTACGCCGAAGGGAAATAATCAATTTTCAATATTCAATATTCAATTTCGAAACAGAGTTGGTTTGGGAGCCGGATTTGATAAAAATGCGAAATACCTGAATGAACTGGAAGCCTTAGGTTTTGGATTTGTGGAGATAGGAACCGTAACTCCATTGCCTCAAATTGGTAATGACAAGCCAAGACTATTTCGTTTACCAAAAGATAAAGCCCTGATCAATCGGATGGGTTTTAATAATGATGGAGTAGAAGTTATAGCAGAAAGACTAAAAAAAATAAAAAGTCAAAAAATCAAAATTATTATTGGAGGTAATATTGGGAAAAACAAAGTAACACCCAATGAAGATGCCTGGAAGGATTATGAGATCTGCTTTAAAGCATTGCATCCATACGTTGATTATTTTGTAGTGAATGTAAGTTCTCCTAATACTCCCGGGTTGAGAGAATTACAGGAAAAGGATTCATTGAGAAAAATACTGACACATTTACAAAATCAAAATTTGAAATTTGAAATTCAAAAACCGTTGCTTCTAAAAATTGCTCCTGATCTTTCACAAGAACAAATAGATGATGTTATTGAACTTGCCTTAGAAATCAGGCTAGATGGTATTGTAGCTGCCAACACCACCATCAACCGGGATACATTGAGTGAAAAGTCAAAAGCAAAAAGTAAAAATATCGGAGCTGGCGGATTGAGTGGTTTACCATTAAAACAAAGAAGTACTGAAGTAGTAAAATATATTTGTGAAAAGACGCATGAAAAAATTCCTGTAATAGCCAGCGGTGGCATATTTTCGGGAGCAGATGCCAAAGAAAAGATTAATGCAGGTGCATCACTTGTGCAAGTATGGACCGGTTTTGTATATGAAGGACCGGGTATAGTAAAAAATATTTGTCATTCTTTAATCAATGAATAAAAAGAAAGTATATGGATTATAATATCATTATTTCACTGCTGACATTAATTGCACTGGAAGTAGTACTAGGAATAGATAACGTTATATTCATATCTATACTGGCTAATAAACTACCCGAAAACCAACAACGAAAAGCAAGGTTGTATGGCCTGATACTGGCGATGATATTACGTCTAGGGTTATTGGCTATGATCGCTATTATTCTGAAACTGGAAAATGATCTCTTCAGACTATTTGGCCAGGGCATTTCTGCAAAAGACCTGATACTAATAGTCGGAGGTTTATTTCTATTGTATAAAAGCTCTACAGAAATTTATCATAAGATGGAAGGCGAACAAGGTAATAAAACAAAGAAAATCAAAGCTGCCACTTTTACACAAGTAATCTTCCAGATATTGATAATGGACCTGGTTTTTTCAATTGATTCGATTATCACAGCGATAGGTATGGTGAAGGAAATATGGATCATGTATGTGGCAATAATTGTAACCGTAATGATGATGCTGGTAGCGGCAGAACCCATCAGTAATTTTGTAAACAAACATCCTGCCTTTAAAATACTTGCTCTTTCCTTTTTACTATTAATTGGTTTTGCCCTTGTATGCGAAGGGTTTGGCATTGAAATTCCAAAAGGATATATTTATTTCTCTATGGCATTTTCACTTTTGGTAAGCTTTATCCAGATGCGGGTCAATAAAAATAATAATCCTGTAAACGTAAATGAACATTACCTGGAAGGAGAAGAAAAACTTCCGAAGAAAGTATTATAAGCCAATACAAAGGTTTATTCAGCTTAAACATAATATGGAGGCAGCTACCACACCCGCCGTTTCTGTTCGCAACCTTGTTTTACCTAAACTAACAGGAACAAAATCATTTTGCAGGGCCAATTCTATTTCCTTTGGTGTAAAATCTCCTTCCGGGCCGATGGCAATTAGTTGACTTGAAGTTTTACCAATGAGCTGATTACTTAATGACACTTTACTTCCTTCAATGCAATGTGCTATAAAATTAGAACCATCAGCACATTTCCATTTTTGCAAATCCTCAAATTGCTTTGGTTCATGTAATACCGGTAACCAGCACTGCTGGCTTTGCAGCATTGCACTTATGCAAATACCCTGCATACGATCATAACGGAATTTTTCTTTTTCTGTACGTTCACAGATCAAAGGAATAATTTCAGAAATACCCAATTCAGTTGCTTTTTCAAGGAACCATTCAAAGCGATTGGAGTTTTTCAGCAATGAAATTGCAATACTAATCTTCTTATTGGGATTCTGGATTTGCTTCCTGTTTGTAAGCAAAACTGTACAATGCTTTTTATGTTCATCAATTATTTCGCAGGTCAGCAGACTTCCCTTTCCATCCGTAAGATTTAGCTGTTCCCCATTTTTCATCCTCAAAACCTGCACTATATGTTTTGAGGTTTCTTCGTTCAGTACAATTTGCTTTTGTGAAGCGTCATAATCATTAATATAAAAAAAAGGAAGTTGCATTATCATCAATTAAATACTGCTAATAAAATTCTTTCTTTTGATGGAACTGATGGTAGTACTAATTTTCTGCCATTATAATAAATAATATTACCCTTTTTATTATTTACAGGAAGGCTGATATCTACTCCAGCTATAAAGGGTGCTGACCTGAATTGTTTTAAGCCAGAACCACTTGTTTTTCCATCTCCGTCATCAAAAATAAAACTGGAGATAATAGTTTTGTTTGCCGGAGTTAATGCGGCAGAAGATACAGGAATTCCATTAAGTGTTACACTATCCCGTCCTGCTATCATGGCTTTATTGGAAGAATATAAAACAATAGCAGATTGATCTTCTTTTTCAGGAAGACCTCCAAGCAACATACCAATCATGTTGCCTTGTGGAAAACCACGCAGATAGACATACCGGTTTGTTTGCGTAAATGGTTCAAAAAAATAAGAGATAGTTCTTTGTCCTTTCTCATCAGTCGTTAATTCAAATTCATAATAAGTTTTTTTTGATGCATTGAAAGCCCCCCAATATCCTTTGCTATTTACAGATAGAATAGCTAGAGGTGTGGCAGATAATCTTTTGCCTGATTTTGGCACATGGTTGCAAAACAATGTTACCCCAAGG
>CAYVSH010000002.1:0-25442 GCA_964453625.1 uncultured Chitinophaga sp. | reverse complement strand
ATTTTGGATGTAACTTATAAATATTAATCAACCCATTGCTTACAGGCTCATTTTCTCCTAACAATACAGCTCTGCCACTGATTTTTATTGCACTTGATTTTTTATTTACTAACTCCGGTAATTCATCCCCATTTAAAAATTTATACATTGCTGTAAATGCGTCTTCACAAGTGGCCACTTCATAATGATCTTTGTCTTTTAAATCAAGGTTGGCAGCTCCTTCTACATCTCCTACGCCGGTTCCAATTACTTTATCACCGGCAGAATAAATATTCAGGCAATTATTGTTTTTAAACCAATTGTATTCATACGTCCATTTGCGGCTACCGAGGTGTATGTAATGTGCCACTTTACCTGCATTGACCGAATCTATCAAATAACCCCTGCCCAATCCTCCTCCGGCGGAATGACCTACAAGGTCTATTTGCATTGCACCAGTATGACTTAACACATTATCCATAAATGCATTCAATAAGCTATCAGTTTTCTTGCCGTTACTATTTAAAGAATTCCAGTCAAATACAAATAATCGTTCAGGGCAATAGCCAGCATTGATAAATCGCTGTATTTGTCCTGCGTAAGTATCACCGCTTGCTAAAAAGCCGTGAATAAAAACAATGGGACGCTTTGGTTTATCACATTGTGCAATGGTGTGCATATAAACTAATACTGCAATTAATAAAGCTGTTAGTCTGTACATAAAAAAGTCCTGCTTTTTTTAGCAGGACAAATCTAAAATCTTAAATCTGCAATCTAAAATCAAAAAGGACTATCATCATCATCAAAATCAGATGAGTCATTCATTTTGCTACCCGTTTGAATAAATACTTTAGCTCCGCCATCACCATCAATATCGCTTACAGGTTTCCAGTTACCTGGTAACCCTGAGCCACCAAATCCTCCTTCATCTTCTGTAAATTTCTGTATATGTAAAAGGGCTTTTAGTTTAATCGTTTCCAATGAACCGTTACGATGCTTGGCAATACGAACATGGGTTTCACCTTTATTGCTCTCTCCCATTTCATTTTGCGTGATGTCATAATATTCCGGACGATAAAGGAACATCACCATATCAGCATCCTGTTCTATGGCTCCTGATTCACGGAGGTCACTCAGTTGCGGCATTTTGTTACCATCTTTTCCGGCACTCCTGGTTTCTACCGCACGGCTTAACTGAGATAAAGCAATAATTGGTACACTTAATTCCTTGGCTAATGCTTTTAAGTTTCTAGAGATATTGCTGATCTCCTGCTCACGGTTGCTGTTTCTGTTTTCACCTGTACCACTCATTAACTGGAGATAATCTATAATGATCAAACCGATATCATGCTTGTTTTTCAAACGACGGCATTTGGCCCGCAATTCAAAAATGTTCAATGCCGGTGTATCATCTATGAACAAAGGTGCCTGTGCCAGTTCCTGTATACCTCTTGCATACAATTGTTTCATTTCATGCTCTTCCAGTTTTCCTCTTGCAATTTTTTCAAGCCATATTTCACTCTGTGCAGATAAAATACGCTGCACCAACTGACCAGCACTCATCTCCAAAGAAAATAAAGCAACAGGTGTTTTCTTAGAAGTGCTCATCACTGCATTACGGGCCAGGTTCAGGGCAAACGCTGTTTTACCAACCGCAGGTCTAGCAGCCAATATGATAAGATCTGTATTCTGCCATCCATAAGTAACTCTGTCCAGAGAAGGGAATCCACTGGGCACACCCGTTACATCTTCATTTTTATGCCTCAGGTCTTCAATCCGCTGAATGGTTTTTACCAACACTGAATCTATAGTGTCGAAATTCTTACGAAGGTGGTTATTGGTTATTTCAAATAGCTTGCTTTCAGCATCATCCAGCAAATCGAAAACATCTGTTGAGTCTTCATAAGCATCACCGATTATTTCACCGCTGATACGAATAAGCTCCCGCTGAATGAATTTCTGAAGAATGATCCTTGAATGGGTTTCTATATTTGCTGCTGAAACTACTGCGTTGGTGAGTTTGGTAACATAATAGGCACCACCAACCATTTCCAGTTCTTCCTTAAAACGTAATTCCTCAGCAACTGTAAGAATATCTATCGGCTGGCTTTTGTTTGACAAGCTTTGCATGGCAGAGAAGATGCGTTGATGTGCCTCTACGTAAAAACACTCCGGTTTCAATATCTCCACTACGGTATCAAAAGCTGTTTTCTCCAGCATGATAGCACCCAGCACTGCTTCTTCAAGGTCTTTTGCCTGCGGAGGCACTTTACCATACACCATTGTCCCAAGGTCAAGGGTTGACTTCCTTCTTTGCTTTCTGTCTTTGTTAAGGTTAGTAAGATCCATTTTGTACGGCGCTAAAAAATTATACCATTGATTTTTTTACCAATGACTTTGGGTCAGCTTCCAGTCTTAGTTTAAGAAATCGTTATCTCTTTGTTAGTGGAATGTTTCCGCAGTCAGTGCAGCGAAAATAATGGTATGCACTCATTCAATTTTGTTTTTAAAAAACTTTTTCTTTCTGCACTTTTTCTGCACCCCAAAATTCCGGTTATCCACATTCCAAAACCTGACCAAAATGCTGTCAAAGACAATTTCAATTTACCGAAAAACGATGGTAAAAACCCTGAAAGAAAAGCACAATGGTGTATAAAAAATCCGGTTCAGGGCAATATTTAACATTGACCCCGCAATAAGTTGTTTTTCCTGACAGTTATTAGCTATAACCACAATTTCCAAGCGGAAAGCCGGAGCTACTGCACTTTTTTTCATTGCTAAAAAATACAACTATGCAAACTTTAAACAGCAGCAGCCAGCCCATTATCAGCCAAACACAGAACAATACCACCCTTTGGATCGGTCATTTACAAACTGATACCAATGACCATATTGCCGGACAGACATTTAAATGTCCTGCCGACGGTTTGGTGAATAATATCCAGGTGTACTCTTCCACGGTTCAAAATCCCGGAGATGTAGCCTTAACGCTACATGAGTTTGACAGCAGCAAACAAAGCTGGGGACCCGCCATTGCCGATGCTAATATGTATTTACAAAAAGGAGATGATGCCCGGTGGATCAGGTTTGGACTGGCACCTGTGGCTTTGAAAAAAGATGCTACTTATGGTTTCCGGCTTCAATCTTCCAATGCGTTAGTAGGACTTGGTGAAGCTGCCAGTCATGCAAAACAGCCTTTTACTTTTGGTAATGAATGGAAAAGTGATACGGCTGATGGTAAAGGACATTTTTACTCGTATTTCAGCCTTGCATTTAAAGTAGAACTTTGTGCATAGCGTATAATATTAAGGCCATGATTCCATAAAGACCCTGCTTAGGCGGGGTTTTTTAATTAAAATACCTGAAAATGGTTATTGACTTTCTGTCTTTAAAATACGAGTTTACAATTCATTTATAACCATTAAACCATTTTTTATGGCAGCCCCACTTAAAACAGCCTATGCAGTATATCCATCTGTAAAAATGAAAGGCTACAGGAAGGACAAAAGAACCGGCGAAATGAAGTTTGTCATACTCAAAGAATTACTATTCGGCGATTACCTGAAACCCTATCTGAAAGGCAACAAGTATGAAATAAAAACTATCACAGAAAGGAACAAGGATGTAGAATATGTAAAAGTGAGAGCAAGGGGAATTGATGGCTATATAAAAGAAGATGAAATGCAGGCAAAGCGGATACTGGAAGTAAATTTTGTAGACGTAGGGCAAGGTGACGGATGCCATATTGTAACACCGGATGATAAACATTTCATCATTGATGCAGGGCCAGCAGACAATATGTATCGCTTTTTAAAATGGAGGTTCAATCTGAAAACAGCAAAAATGGCCCCGCCTCCGTTTACAGTTATTGTTTCCCATCCCGACTCTGACCATTATAAAGGATTTGGGAAAGTGTTTGATGTAAGCAAAGGCACTAAACAACAATTCAGCATCAACAAAATCTTTCACAACGGTCTTGTAGAATTAAGCGGCAAAGGAACAGATTCGCTAGGTAGCATAGTTACCAAAAACGGGCAGGAATACATTACTGACCTGTGTGATACTGATGCAGATTACAAAAAAAGAGCATCCTCTGTTGCCAAACCCGGAATGTTTATCAGCACACTTAATAAAACTAAAGCTCCCAAACAATCATTGCGCCTGGGTAATGGCCCTATTTACAAAAGGGACAATATGGTAATGGAAATTTTAGGTCCTGTGGCTGAAAAAGTAAATGGTAAGGATGCACTTCCTTCGTTTGATAAGAACAAAGGAAAAACAAAAAATGGCCATTCGATCGTTACTAAATTAACTATAGGAAATTTAAAACTTTTGCTGGGCGGAGACCTGAATACAGAATCGGAATACCACCTTATTAAGCATTTTTCTAAAATAGATGTGGCCGATCTGAAGAAAGAACTAAAAGATAAAACCATCAGTGAAGCAAAGCGAAAAAGCCTTGAAGGAAAAATTGAACAAGCCATATTAAAATGCCGAAAGTTTTTGGAAGTTGATATTGCCAAATCATGCCATCACGGAAGTGCCGACTTTACCAGTGAGTTCTTACAAGTATTGAATCCTGTTGCTACAATTATCTCCAGCGGCGATAATGAACCGCATACCCATCCACGTCCTGATACACTTGGCACTATTGGTAAGCATAGCCGTGGCGAACGATCACTAATATTCTGTACTGAGTTGGCCCGTTCGGGTAAAGAGTTTGTGGAAGTTGCTAAAATGGATACTACAAAGAAAAAAGAAAGGGCAGTAACAGTATATGGTATGATAAATGTGCGAACAGATGGTGAAAAAGTAATCATTGCCCAAAAACTGGAACGACCTGCGTCCGGCAGAGGATGGGACATACATAAAATTGAATGGAATAAGAAAGAAAAAGTATTTGAGTACAAGCAATGGTTGAAGTATGAGTAAATAGACAGGCAAACTATGTACAGATTTCCAGAAGTTGTTATATAGACCTGAAAGGCCAAAGTTGTTCATGTGTGTACAAATAAACTGTGATGTGAGTGTATATAAGATTTTTTGTTTGCTATCTTTAGCAACACTCCTTTTTTCATCCTCCCTATGCAAGTTGATGTTTCCCGGCTTTGTGGTAACAATATAACTCACTTAAAAAGTTAATGATGAAACAATTCCAACTGCTTTTAGTATTTATGTTGATATCCTTTATTTCTGGTGCACAAATCCGAGTTCTTGAAAAGATAAAACAAAAGGTAGAGTTGTTTGAACATGCAAACTATACAGGACAAAGCAGGGCCTACGGTGTAGGTCAATATATTCTTTCTGACTTTAATGATATGACCTCTTCGATAAAAGTACCCACAGGCATGGCAGCCTATATATATGAACATGCTGCTGCAGCTCAAGGTTATGGCATATCTGTTGATTTATTAGAAAATGTACCTGACTTATCAGTATATAATTTTAATGACAAGGTTTCTTATCTCGTTGTTTTTAATACCACCAAAGACAACCAGTACGAATGGAAAAGAAATGCAATGGTGAACGGACAGTTTGTAGCGGGACATTGGGAAAGGAAAAGGGCCAGACCACTTCCTCCAAATACCATTGCAGTTGTATCGCCACCAATTCCAGTACCCATTTCTACTACTGCAACCGTACTGACAGTAAACGGAGCAAATACTACTATCACAACACTTGGTCCTCACACTACCGATGGAAAGGCATTATGGGAAACTGCCAAATTGCAAATGGGGGTAATCGGAAATGATTTTCGTGGCCGGGAAGAAATTGGCACAGCTTGTTTTGAAAGAGCTTCCAATAATACCTTTATACCCGATAATTTTAATTTCTGGTATCCGCAAATGCCTTCAAACGATCACCGTAATCCTGCAAAAAGAACATTAAGCGGACAAGTAACGAAAGCAGGGCAAGCCAATATACAGGGCACTTTTAATGATTTCGATGTTAATATCCATATACTTCCTGATCCTAACTACCAATATCTTGTAAGCACAGCCCACAAACCAAAATTTACCACCATCATGAGCCTTCAGGATGTTCCTTATGATGTTAAAGATTGTCCGGAATCGTTTAATACTATAGAAGCAGAAATAGCAGAAGATTTTTGGCCTAAAGGCAACCATACTTATGGCCGTGCAAGACTAACTGATATGGTATTAAGCAGGGTTGGCAGGGGAATATGTGTTTATGGCCCCTGGATATTTGACGAAGGACATTGCCGGCAACCAGAGATACATCCTGCTGAACAATTGTGGTGGCAGGAAACTATTAACAATAAAAAGCAATTCAACTTTAATGTAGTATGTGATGCTTCACGCCGCTTCTTCTGGAGAAAACAAATGGATGACGGAACTAAAATAAAACCCTGGGCAGAACCTCCAATCAAAGGCCTTTTTGCCATTGCTTTTGAATATGTACTTCCGCAATCCGATGCTGCGATTAATTTACCTGTTAAACAGTTTGAAGCTGATTATATCCAGCATTACAATCTAACAGAATATCCAAACGCCAATCAAACTTATTCTTTATTATACCAGGGAAAACCGATTGTAACTTTTAAACCCAATAACAACGCATTCAAAGTTTCATTTGAACATGTAGGCCTTGCCCCTGATGATTCCAGAAAAATAAGAGGGTTCCTAGTATTGGAAACACAGGTAGGAAAGCTAACTCAGATCGCCACTTCAGCACCTTATCCCATGAGTAATCCACCACAGCTAATAAAACTGGCACAAGGTTCATTACCATCCCAGGCACCAGAGATCATGGAGCATCTTTTCTTTAAAAAAGAAGAAGGACATTATTATTTTACCATTACAGAAACAACTGTGAGTAGCGGCGGACCTGTCAGAGTAATGGAAAGAATGAACTGATAGCTAATACCTGCGGCATTGATTAAGAGACCTGATAACACAGGTCTTTTTTATTGCTACGTAAACCATTTCTATCTGCCCATTTATTCCGATTTTTACACCTCATTTTTTTCAAATTAAGAAAGCATGTCAACCATTGCCGCATCAACTATTACCAGCAGTCATATTGCAACTTTCAAATCAATTGTAGGTGAGCAATATGTATCAGCAGATGAAGAAACACTGAACCATTATGCACATGATGAAACAGAAAACCTGCACTATCCACCTGAGGTAGTTATCAAACCCAGAACAGCCGAAGAGATCAGTGCTATCCTTACACTTTGCAACCAGGAAAAAATACCCGTAACACCTAGAGGAGCAGGAACCGGGTTGAGCGGCGGAGCATTGGCACATTTAGGTGGTGTATTGCTATCTACCGAAAGAATGAACAGCATAATAGAAATAGATGAAAGGAATTTGCAGGTAACCACAGAACCAGGGGTAATAACTGAAGTGTTGCAAAATGCAGTAAAAGAAAAAAAGTTATTCTATCCGCCAGATCCCAGCAGCCGTGGTTCTTGTTTTATTGGTGGTAATATAGCCGAAAACAGCGGCGGACCAAAAGCAGTAAAGTATGGTGTGGTAAAAGATTATGTTATCAATCTTGAAATTGTTTTACCAACAGGAGAAATAATCTGGACAGGTTCCAACGTATTGAAGAATTCTACCGGGTATAATCTTACACAATTAGTAGTAGGAAGTGAGGGTACATTAGGCATTGTAACAAAAATTGTATTGAAACTTATTCCACTACCTGAGTATGATCTTTTGATGCTGGTTCCCTTTAAAAACCTGGAGCAGGCAGGCGAAGCCGTGAGTGCCATTTTCCGTGCAGGATTTGTGCCCAGTGCTATGGAACTGATGGAGATTGATTCGCTAAAGATCGTCAGCAAGTTTGTGGACAGCACTGCCATACCTGTAACCGATGACACTGCTGCTCACCTTATAATAGAAGTAGATGGAAACAATATGGATGTGTTGCTACAGGAAATGGAGGCAATTGGCAACCTGTTAACACAATATGACATAGGTGAAATTTATTTTGCAGACGATGCACAGCAGAAAGCTGAACTATGGAAGCTGCGCAGAAGAGTGGCGGAAGCTGTGAAGCTGATCGGCTATACAATTGAAGAAGATACGGTAGTACCAAGAGCTGAACTACCAGCATTGATAAAAGGAGTAAAAGACCTTGGCAGGAAACATGATTTTGAAGTGGTGTGTTATGGTCATGCAGGAGATGGTAATCTTCATATCAGAATAAGAAAGCAAGGAATACCCAACAGCCATGGGAATGAAGTAATGACAGCTGCATTGCGGGAATTATTTGTACTCGTAAAAGAACTTGGTGGTACTATCAGTGGCGAACATGGTATTGGATTGATACAAAAACCATACATGGATATAATTTTTAAAGAAGCTAATTTTCGCATCATGCGGGAAATTAAAAAAGCATTTGATCCGAACAATATATTAAACCCAGGCAAAATTTTTGATCTAAACAAATAAACATACCTCATGAAAAAAACACTATTGTCTATAATCATGTTCAGCATGATATCTGCAAACCTTTTTGCACAGGATGAAGAAGAGAAAGAAAAAGGATTTAAGAAAGAAAACCTTTTTACCGGAGGCAGTGTTACCCTCTCATTTTTTGGCGGTGGCAATATCATTGGTGCCAATCCTATCTTCGGATACAAACTGGCCAACTTTGCGGATGCTGGTGTTGTAGTAAATTTTATCACCTCCACACAAAGAGATTATTTAGAATTTGATGACAAGGTAAAGCAAACAGTATATGGGGGTGGTTTATTTACCAGGCTTTACCCCGTTAATTTTCTTTTTCTACAAGGACAGTTTGAACATAATTTTATAAAGCTGCGGTATATACCTTCTTCATCAGCTTATCAGCCTTATAAAGAAACTAAGGAAGCAAATTCCTTTTTAGTGGGAGGTGGTTATTGCCAGGGCAGACAACCCGGATCTAACACATTTTACTATGTATCTATTTTATTTGATGTAATTAAAGATGAAAACTCTCCATATGTAGATATTGCTTATGATCAGTTGACCGGTCGAACCAGCGTAAGAGCAGTTCCGCTGATAAGAGCCGGATTAAATATCGGTTTGTTTGAAGGACGAAACAGAAGATGATAAGCTTAAAAGTAATTTACCAGATCCTAAGGGTCATCAATTATGGTGATCCTTTTTTCTGCTTCTTCATACAGGAACTTCTCTGCACTCATTGTTTTCATATGAGCAATAAGATGGTCGTAAAAACCTCCAGAGTTCAAAATAAATATCTCTTTATCATGTATTGTTAGTTGATTCCAGGTAACAATCTCGAATAATTCATCCAACGTTCCAAAACCTCCCGGCAATATCAGTGCTGCATCACATAAACTATAAATGATCTTTTTCCGTTCATGCATGTCATTACTGATAACAAGCTCAGTAATACCCCGGTGCTGCACTTCCCATTCGAGCAGTATTTTTGGGATGACTCCTTTTACGTTACCACCCATTTCCATTGCACTGTCAGCAATGATACCCATAAGACCGGCACTACCGCCGCCATAAATCAGTTTTACATTATGCTCAGCTAATAGTTTGCCTAATTGTGCGGCATGCTCTGCAAACAATGGGTTTATTCCGGGCTTTGAACCACAAAAAACGGCGAGTGATTGTATTGACATGGGTCTAAATTACACTAATGGATCAATAAATTTCTTTAAGTTCCTGATTGTAGAAATAAATTCTATACTTTTCAGTTTTATAATTCTATATCATAACAGAAAAATAACAGCATGTCTCCACAAACACTTTTCATATTCGTAATAGGTTATTTTGTTTTATTACTTACTGTTGCCTGGTTCACTTCCCGAAATTCCAATAATGAATCATTTTTTATTGGCAACCGCAACAGCAATTGGATGCTGGTGGCATTTGGAATGATCGGCACTTCTTTGTCCGGCGTTACGTTTGTAAGTGTCCCCGGGAGTGTAGGTAGTAGTAATTTCTATTATTTCCAGGTAGTAATCGGGTACTTGTTTGGCTATATGATTATTGCCTTTGTATTGTTACCATTGTATTACCGGATGAACCTGACCAGTATTTATACCTACCTGGAAAGAAGATTTGGAATCAATGCTCATAAAGCCGGTGCATTCTTTTTTATTCTATCAAGAACAGTTGGTGCCACTGCCAGATTATACCTTGTTATCAGTTTGCTTCAATTATTCATTTTTGATAGCCTCGGTATCCCTTTTGTAGTTACTACTATTGTAATTCTATTACTTATACTACTATATACATTTGAAGGAGGAGTAAAGACTATTGTATATACTGATACATTACAAACAACAGGAATGTTGGTTGGACTTGTTGTTTGCATCATCGTAATTATAAAAGCTTTAGGCACTGATTTTGGCGGAGCTTTATCTCTTATGTCAGACCAGGGTTACACTAAAATTTTTAATTGGGATGTGAATTCCGGTTCTTTTGCATTAAAACATATAATCGGCGGTATGTTCATTGCTATTGCCATGACCGGGCTTGACCAGGAAATGATGCAAAAAAACATAAGTGTAAAAACATTGAAGGATTCTCAAAAGAACATGATGACCTTTACAACAGTTTTGATGGTCGTCAATTTCCTTTTCCTTGTACTGGGTGGTGTTTTATACCTGTACGCTGCTTCCAATAATATCAATGTACCACCTGATGATCTTTTTCCCACAATTGCATTGAGTGACACATTCAGCGGGGCTATCGGGGTAATTTTCATTATTGCATTAATATCTGCCCTGTTTCCAAGTGTGGATGGTGCCATCACATCCCTTACCTCCTGTTTCTGTATTGATATATTGGGGATTAATAAAAAAGAAGGAACAGAGAAGGAGAAAAAAAGAACAAGACTTAAAGTTCATTTCACATTTGCATTTGTTTTCTTTTTAATGGTGCTCATTTTCAAACTCATTAACGATAAACTTATTATTGATTTCATATTAAAATTTGCCGGTATTACTTATGGGCCGTTATTAGGACTGTTTGCATTTGGCATTCTTACTAAACGCACATTAAATGACAAACGCATCTGGCCAGTTTGTCTCATTGCACCTACTATTGCACTTTTTGTTGACCTGTTGAGCAATCCTGCATGGTACGAAGCAAAGTTGCACATGACATTTGGTTTACAGCAAATTTCTGATTCTATCTTTGGTGGGTATAAGATCGGATATGAATTAATACTTATCAATGGGATTTTAACATTCCTAGGCTTATGGTTTATCTCTCATAAATCAGAAAATACGGAAGCGACTCTGAAGGCCGTATAAGTAGTTTATCTTTGCAGGAAATTATTAATTGTGGAGTTGATCAATAGCAGTGCAGAAATATATGCCCGGGAATTTACTTCAGCAGAAGATAAATTGCTGAAGGAAATAAATGATTTTACTACGCAGCAACATAAAGAAGCTATTATGCTGAGTGGCCCTGTGCAAGGCAAATTTCTTGAAATGGTAAGCTGTATGTTACGTCCACGCCGTATCCTCGAAATAGGAACATTTACCGGATACAGTGCTTTATGCCTTGCCAAGGGACTAACTGATGATGGCGAATTACACACCATTGAATTAAGAGAAAAAGATGCCGTACAGGCAAGAATATTTTTTGATCAGTCTATTTATGCAGATCAAATTATTTCACATACAGGCAATGCCCTTACTATTATTCCGGAACTTAATGAAACCTGGGATCTTGTATTCATTGATGCAGATAAACCTGCCTATATTGAATATTTTAACCTCGTTTTGCCCCGGTTGCGGAAAAACGGTTTTATTTTAGCAGATAATATCTTCTTTCACGGCCAGGTGCTGGAAAATCCTGTAAAAGGAAAGAGTGCCATTGGTATCAAAGCATTCAATGATTTTATAAAGGAAAGAACAGATATTGAAAAAGTAGTATTAACCATTCGTGACGGTTTATACCTGATACGAAAACTTTGATCATATCCATGCAAAAATTAAAGACCTTATTGTTTTTCGTTTTTATACTGGCGGCATCGGTTTGCCTTGGTCAACAACAAGAAAAGATACTTGACTATATTAATTTGTACAAAGACCTGGCTATTTCTGAGATGCAACGTACGGGTGTACCAGCTTCCATTACTCTGGCACAAGGGATACATGAATCAGGTGCAGGTGCCAGCAAACTGGCGATGGCCTCGAATAATCACTTTGGTATTAAATGCAAATCCAACTGGACGGGTGAATCAGTAAAACATGACGACGATGCAAAAGGAGAATGTTTCAGGAAATATCCTTCTTCAGAAGATTCATACAAAGACCATTCTGATTTTTTAAAGAACGGACAGCGATATGCTTTTTTATTCTCACTTGACCCTATTGATTATGAAGGATGGGCCTACGGCTTAAAAAAAGCCGGATATGCTACCAATCCAAAGTATCCGCAGGTATTGATAAAGCTTATTGAAGATTACCAGTTGCAGGAATATACCTTGATCGCATTAGGTAAAAAGCAAAAAGAAGCTGAAGAGATAGTCGCTATTGTCGCTCCCAATCCTACCAACAATCCTGAAACAAATGATAAGACAAAAGCTGAACCAACTGTTCAACATGAAGTAAAGAAGCAACCCGTATATCCGGAAGGGGAATTTAAGATTTACGACACCAAGGTAGTATTTGTAAAAAAAGGAACTCCCTTTTTATCAATTGCCAAACAATATGATATTGACCTGTCAAAAATTTTTGAGTTCAATGATATGGATCGTCAATTGGAAACAACACAGGATCAGTTGGTGTATTTACAACGGAAAAGAAAAACAGGTAACGCTGAGTTTCATATTGTACAACCCGGAGAAACTTTACATGATATAGCACAGCTACAGGCAATCCGTTTAGAAAGCTTGCAAGAACTAAACTGGCTTAAAAAAGGTGAGATGCCTGCTCCCGGTGAGAAATTACAACTGAAGACTAAATCAACGACCATACCCAGGCGTACTGTAAAAGAAAATTTTCCATTATCACCAGGAACAAAAATCAAATAAACCAACTGCTTATTTCTTATGGCACTCATACAAGTCCACGACAAATCATTTGACATATATCTTTCTGAAGAAACGATACAGCAACGGGTAAAAGAAATAGCAGCGGATATCAATAAAGACTATGCAGGAAAACGGCCCTTATTCATTGCCATACTTAACGGCTCTTTCATGTTTGCAGCTGATCTTTTTAAATACCTGAATATTGAGGCAGAATTATGCTTTATCAAACTGGCTTCTTATAAAGGCATGAAATCTTCCGGCAACGTAGTTACTTCCATTGGCCTTGAGGACGACCTTTTTGGCAAAGAAGTCATCATTGTTGAGGATATTGTAGATACCGGAAAGACATTGCATAATTTTTTACCAAAGCTTTTACACCAGCAACCTAAATCAATGCGGATAGCAACATTGTTACATAAGTCAGAAGCAACTGAATATCCGTTACAACTGGATTATGTTGGGTTTGAAATTCCAAATAAGTTTGTTGTTGGTTATGGTCTTGATTATGATGGACTCGGAAGAAATCTGAAGGAGATTTACCAGGTAGTATAATTTTCGTGAAGCTATGGGTCTTTTTTTGTAATTTATCGGGCTAAACCATTCTTTTGAAAGCCGCTTGTCATACTATTTTTTTTATTTTACTCCATTTATCCCTATGTTCCCAGCAATATTATGTGCGGGGAGAAGTAAAGGATGAAGCAGGGAATGTGTTGCAAAATGTTACCATTACCCAGCATAAAACAGGTTATATTTTCCGCAGCGGCTTTTCCGGAACTTTTGGTATTGTAGCTAACCATCAAAAGGATACATTCAGTTTTTCACTGGAAGGTTATTATCCTGAAAAATTATTTGTAGATGCAGATGAATATATCCGGGTAAAAATGAAGCTATTACCTGCTTCTGCAGCTAACTCAAGAAGGGATAAGCTTTCTTCACTCACTAAAAACCTTGATAAAGAAGATCAGCGATCCTGGTATAATGGTGATGAAACCTATGCTAGCTTACTGGAAAATCACTTTGTTGACACAAAAAGGTTTTCCAACACCGGAATGTCGCTCAATGTAGACCGGGCCTCCTACAGTAATATCAGGCGATTTATTACACTAAACTCCCATGTGCCGCCGGATGCAGTCAGAATTGAAGAAATGATCAACTACTTTAACCTGAGTTACGATCCTCCTGATGGTGACAATCTTTTTAAGATCAAAACAACATTAAGCAATTGCCCCTGGAATCCAGACAATCAATTATACTATATCAACCTTTCTTCCAAAAAACTCAACCTGGATTCTTTACCGCCTAGTCATCTTGTTTTTCTGATTGATGTTTCCGGTTCTATGGATATGCCTAACAGGTTGCCATTGCTGAAATCAGCATTCAGGTTATTGGTAAATAATTTAAGAGATAAAGATTCTGTTGCCATAGTAGCTTATGGTGGTATTACGGGTGTTATGCTCAATACCATTAGTGGGGGTGAAAAAGAGAAAATATTGAAAGCTATTGATGAGCTGACACCAGGTGGCACTACTCCAGGTGAGTCGGGAATTAAACTAGCCTATAGTGTAGCAAGAAATCATTTTATAAAAGATGGTAACAACAGGGTGATACTGGCTACAGACGGTGACTTTAATGTAGGTATGAAAACTGAGGACGAACTGGATGAACTGATCTCTAATCAACGGGAATCCGGGGTTTACTTAACCTGTTTGGGTGTAGGTATGGGTAATTATAAAGATTCAAAGATCCAAACACTGGCGAAAAAAGGCAATGGCAACTTTGCTTATCTCGATAATTTTAAAGAAGCTGAAAAAGTATTGCTGAAAGAATTTACACAAACCTTATATGCTGTAGCGGATGATGTATATATGAATGTGGAATTCAACCCGGAATATGTGAAAGAATACCGCCTTATAGGATTTGACAACAAGGTTGGTGCTTTGCGGGACTCTCTTTCGGTAATTGAAGGGGGTGAGATCGGTTCTGGTCATTCTATGCTGGCACTTTTTGAAATAGTACCTACAGAAATCAATAAGGGAGCTATTAAAGATAACTTCACAATCGGCAAACTAGCAGATATAAACCTGGAATACAAACTTCCATCCAGTGAGAAAAAAATGACCTACACTTTTACCAGTAAGTTTGATTATTTACCATTCAATGAACTGGAGAAGAATTATCATTTTTCTGCAGCAGTAGCTATGTTCGGCTCTATGCTGCGTACTTCACCGTTTATTAAAAATGTTGGCTGGAATGAGATCATAACACTGGCACAATCTTCCTGTGGCAGCAACGACCTCTTGCAAAAAGAATTTGTAACACTGGTGCAACAGGCTAAAATCCTTTACTCAAAAAACAAGAAGAAAAAAGGCGGAGGTACAAACTGGAAACCGTAAGCCTTTTTGTTACGAAAACATTTCCTTTATCTTATCAAAGAAATTCTTATCCGTCTTATCCGGGTGTGGTTTGAAATTTGGAGACTGGCTTAATTTTTCAAGCATTGCTTTTTCTTCGCTACTGATATTTTGAGGTGTCCAGATACTTACCTGTATCAATTGATCGCCTTTATTATATGCATTTACAGCAGGAAAACCTTTTCCTTTCAACCTGAAAATTTTTCCACCTTGTGTACCGGCAGGTATTTTAATTTTTGCCCGGCCATCAATGGTTGGCACTTCCACTTGCGTACCAAAGACTGCATCTGTAAATGAAAGATGTAATTCATAAGCTACATTCAATCCTTCACGGTGTAATTCCTTGTGTGGCTCTTCTTCAATTAAGATGATAAGGTCTCCTGCCATTCCTCCCCTTTCGCCTGCATTGCCTTTACCGCTTACATTCATCTGCATTCCTTCCTGTACACCTGCAGGTATATCTATACTTACTGTTTCTTCACCATACACTCTTCCCTCACCTTTACAGTTTGTACATTTTGCTGTAACAGTTGTTCCTTCGCCATTACAGGTCGGACATGTGGTTACAGTCTGCATCTGGCCAAGGAAAGTATTTTGTACCCTTCTTACCTGTCCGCTTCCATTACAGGTACTGCAATTCTGAACACTGCCTTTATCTTTTGCACCACTACCATTACAAGTAGTACAACCTACATATTTTTTTACTTTTATATTCTTTGTAACACCTTTTGCAATTTCCTCGTATGTCAATTTTAATTTAACCCTGAGGTTGCTTCCTCTTACACCCCTGCTTCTCTGCTGGCCACGGCTACCTCGCTGCCCGCCGCCAAAAAAACTACCAAACAGGTCATCACCAAATACATCACCAAACTGGCTGAATATATCTTCCATATTCATACCACCACCACCAAAACCGCCACGTCCATTACCGCTTACACCTGCATGTCCATAACGGTCGTATTGAGCTTTTTTGTCGGCATCACTCAGCACTTCGTAAGCTTCTGCTGCTTCTTTAAATTTTTCCTCTGCTGCTTTATCACCGGGGTTTCTATCAGGATGATACTGCATAGCCACTTTACGGTATGCTTTTTTAACCTCATCCGTTGATGCACTTTTTCCTACACCCAATACTTCGTAATAATCTCTTTTATTGGCCATTAGTTTTTAGCTTTATTTTCCCACCACCACTTTTGCATGACGGATGATCTTATCGTTGAGGTAATATCCTTTGGTTATCTCATCAATTACTTTTCCTTTTAATTCTTCTACAGGTGCAGGTATCTCGGTTACAGCTTCATGAAGGTCAGCATTGAATTCCTGGTGAACTGTTTCCATTGGTTTTACACCTCTTGCCTGAAGTGTGTTGCGTAGTTTATTAAATACAAGCATCACCCCTTCTTTTATAGTTGCTGAATCTTCAGTCATCTCTAATTGCTTTTGTGCCCTGTCGCAATCATCCAAAACATCCAATAATTCAGTAATTACATCTTTGCCTGCAGTCTGGATCAACTCGATCCTTTCTTTCGCATTGCGCCTTTTGAAATTATCAAACTCAGCTACTTTGCGTAGATATTTATCATTTGCTTCTTCCAACTGGGCTTTTAGTTTTTCTAATTCAGTCTCATCTGCCACAGGTTCATTTAGATGAGTAGTTCCACGTTGATTTTCATCTGCATTAATATCAATTCCTGCTAAATTATCAGTATTCGCTTCCTTTTCTTTCATGTCTTTTTCTGCCATTTTTACAAAATTGAGTGCAAAGGTAAGATAGTCAAGAATATTGCCAACGGCGGAATTTGGACAAACTGGCCTTTTATTCAGTCAAATGACACTTTCCAGGTGACAGAATTTACATAAGTCTATGACGAGTATTGCCTTCAGCTATCATATAGTATCTTGCAGCCCTTTATGACTAAAGTTTACCTGAAAAGAAAGATAACACCCCGTGTGGCAAATGGCCACCCCTGGATTTTTAATAATGAAGTGGAAAAAGTGGATGGTGAAGTAAACGGTGGCGAGATAGTTGAAGTATATAGCCATGATAAAAAATTCATTGGTAAAGGATATATTAATCCAAAGTCGCAAATATTAGTAAGGCTACTTACCAGGAATAAGACTGATGAAATAAATGAACAGTACTTTCTTTCTGTGTTGAAGAAATGCTGGGAGTATCGTAAGCAGATAGGATATACTGAAAATTGCAGACTTGTTTTTGGTGAAGCAGATTCATTACCTCAGCTAATTATTGACAAATTCAATGATTATTTTGTGCTTCAAACATTGACGCTGGGAATGGATAAATGGAAACCAGCAATCGTAAATGCATTGAATACAATTTTTTCTCCGAAAGGGATTTATGAACGAAATGATGTGCCTGTACGAGAACTGGAAGGGTTACCACAACAAAAGGGGTTTTTATCTGCGCCGTTTGATACGAATATAATCATCAATGAAAACGGGTTACAGTTTCATGTAGATATCGAAAATGGCCAAAAGACCGGCTATTTTCTGGATCAGCAGGATAATCGAAAAGCCATACAGCATATTGTAAAAGGTGCTGATGTACTTGGTGCCTTTACATATACCGGTACGTTTGAAATTCATGCAGCAAATTATGGAGCCAGATCTGTGCTTGGGCTTGACATATCTGCAAATGCAGTTGCACAAGCCAATAAAAATGCAGCCCTTAATAATGTACAGGACAGGTGCAAATTTGAAGCCGCCAATGCTTTTGATGTATTAAAACAGTGGGGAAAGGAAGGCAAACAATATGATGTAGTGATGCTGGACCCGCCTGCCTTTACTAAAAGCAGGGAAACAATTCAAAAAGCAATTACAGGCTATAAAGAAATAAATCTGAGGGGAATGAAACTGGTGAAGCCAGGTGGATTCTTAGTCACTTCTTCGTGTACCAATCTCGTAAATGCTGATCTGTTCTTACAAATAATTGATATGGCAGCGAAAGATGCAAGAAGAAAAATCAGACAGGTTATTTTTCAATCTCAATCAGGTGATCATCCAATTATTAGAGGGATGGATAATACACAGTACCTGAAATTTTTAATTGTGCAGGTTCAATAAATAGAAAAGAAAATAAAATAAATTAACGGGATACCTGGAACTTGCCGGATTCTACAATTTTACCGCTTGATAATTCTACCAGGTGATAGATATAAAGGCCACGGTTAAATTCAGACAATTGAACTGTTAACTTTTGAGGAAGGTTTACACTCTCATACATTTTTTTACCAAGAAAACTATATATCTGAATGCTGTGTGTTTTTTCATACCCCTTTGGCATTTCGAAAGACACATAAGAAGTGGCTGGATTGGGATATAGCTTAACAATTCTATCCGCTGTTTCTGTCGATGGGTTATTGCGTATAGATTGTGCCTGAGATTGTATGGCAATCAACAGAATAATGGATAATATCGTAAAGATTCGTCTCAACGAAACAAATTTACTTTTATTATTCGAAAATTAGGCCTAAATTTTTATTTGAACAACGTAAATCTACTATAGTTTTTAAAATAATGGTTTTCAACTAAATAGAATAAATCAACTACCCTATTTTAACGATATATTAGTCAAGTTGGCTTAAGGCATCTTTAATTTTATCAAAATCAGGTATTTCTCCTGCATTCTCCAAAACCTCTGCATATCGCACTATACCCTCCTTATCAATTACAAAAGCCGACCGTTTTGAAACACCTTTCATATTGTAACCAAATTTTTCATAGATCGTATCGTAAAGAGTTGAAACTTCTTTATTAAAGTCACTAAGCAAGGTGAAATTCAACTGCTGTTCTTCTTTGTATTTAGCCAATGAATGCAATGCATCTACAGAAATACCAAACACTTTTGCATTGATGTTATTGTACCATGCGATATTATCTCTTACAGAACATAGTTCTTTTGTACAAGTGCTGGTAAAAGCTAACGGGAAAAATAATAATAATACCGGTTGGCCTTTTAATTCAGAAAGAGTGACTTGCTTCTTTTCACTGTCAAATAATGTAAAGTCCGGGGCTTTCTCACCTATTTTGATTGGCATAAAGTTTTTTTATTTCCAAAAAATAAAATACTACAGAAAAGTAAACAAACTGGAGATAAATTAGTTTGGCTTTTCAAAAAAATCTTCAGGAAAATAAATGAATTAAAACCCGGGAATTATTAAAATCTTGGACAAAGCAAATACTCCCCTTTGCTTTTTCTGACGCCGATAAACGAAACAGATATTTCAAAACCGCCACGGCCATAACTGGAGGGCTTTAACTTGGATATGTTTGCATCATAGCTTAATGAAATGGAAAAAGGTGTGTAATCCAATTTAATAACTGGTATCAATGCATCATTCCAACGAAGAAATCCACCTGCATGAATGGTATAATCAGGATTATCAGGATCATCACCCAGTTTTAAACCGTACATCATTCCGGCTACTGTTTCTGTAAATCCACCTTGCCGGGAATGATCAGCCTGAATGGTCATATAAGCAACATCAGATACTCCCAGTTTCAATCCACCTGAAAAAACCCATTTAGGATGCAACTCAATATTAGCATTACGATAAAAATATGTTTGATTGGGGCGATTGAAATGATGATATGCTGCTCCTATAAAAAAATTATTAGCAGGATTATAAGCAAGGTTTGAATTATAACTCATGCCCACACTTCCATCCAGGTAGCTGTATTGTGTATTTGAAAAATTCTCTCCGATTCCCCCATTATCATATTGCGAATTGGTCGTGACTTTGGATGGATCAAACCTTCTCTGAACAAGTCCACCCATAAAACCCAACGACAGATATTGGTTACGGTCACTGCTTAGTGATTTATGATAATTCAATGCTGGCAACAGATGTGTAGATGTCCAGCCTATCGTACCAGCTTTATCATACATGATCTGCATTCCTGTAGTAATAAAGTCATCGTTCTTACCAACAGGCATTTTAAACTCGGCATTAACAGAGCCGGTTTTGTAAGCATTGGTCACACTATTCCATTGGTCACGGTAAACTGCCTGTACTCTTATATCTCCTGTAAATATTCCCGCCAGTGATGGATTTCGTAAAAGCGGGGCTTCGAAGAATTGAGAGAAATGTATATCCTGTGAAAAAACAGGGAGCCCTGTCTGCTGCACAACCAGCAAAACGATCATCATCACATATTTCTTACACATCATTTTCATGTTATAAAATCAGGGCAATGTTGCCATTTAGTTTTATAATATCGCCGTTTTCACAAAATACTTCGGCCTGGTACACATATACATCAGCCATCGGCTTTTTCCCTTTATATGTGCCGTCCCATCCTGCTGAAGCATCGTTAATAGGGAAATTGGTTTTTTCAAACACAATTTCACCCCAGCGGTTAAAAATCCGAAGAAGCTTAACCCTTTCCAATCCTTTTCCACGGGGATAAAAAACATCGTTGCTGCCATCTCCATTAGGAGAAAATGTATTAGGGATAAACAGGTTTGCATTCTTACAAATAACAATCACATCAATAGAACCTATATTGCTACACCCGTTATTGTCTGTAAAATACACCTGGTAAAATGTATTGAATTTTGGTCCTGCATCAGGAGTAGGGCAATTTGAGCAACTCAGTCCTGTGGCAGGTGACCATATCCAACTTACAGTATTAGGTGAATACGTAGCAGGAATAGTAACCGGGAATCCATTTTGCACTGTCATTTGCCCCGGCATTGTTACAACAGGCAGTGGGTTTACGTATATATTCTGCAAGGTGGTATCCCTGCATCCGCTGCTGTTGGTAGCAATTGTTGTAATCACAAAATTTCCCGCAACAGTATATGTTTGAGACGGCGGGTTTTGAAGTGTTGAAGTATTTCCATTGGGAAAATTCCATTGCCATGTTACAATGGATGTATCCGGCTGAAGAAAAACACCAGAATGAAGCAAAGATGAGTTGATACAAACAACAGAATCACCAGTAATATCTATCAAGGGACGTTGTACCACTCTTACCAGGTTAGGTAAATTCAGAGTATCTCTGCATCCGATTTGCGTTTCCACAGCCAATTGAACAGTATATAAACCGGGAGATGTATATTGATGAGATGGGTTTTGCAAGGTTGAAGTATTGCCATCACCAAAATTCCAGTTATAACTTGTAATTGGGTCATTAAATGTAGTGGAGTCAGAAAAATTTACTAATCCGGCATCACAAAATTGATTATTATCAAATCCAAAATTTGCTTTAGCCCCTGTTATATAAAATGTATCTACACCTTGCAGCAAAATAAGACAACCAGAAGGATCTTGTAATACAACTTTCGGTATAAAATTCCCAAATGAAGTATAAGTATGTGTAGTTGATGACGAAGTTGTGATGATAGTATTGCCATCGCCGAAATCCCAGAAATAAGAATCAACTGGTCCTGCATTTGCCACATTAAAATTTGCTGTAAAGGGGCTGCAGCCTGCTATTGGCGTATATACGATACTTGAGCCGGTAGTGTCATAAACTGTAATAGTTTTTACAATAGAATCCAGGCAACCACCCGGACTTGTAATGATCATTTTTACTGGATAAGTACCCGGCAGGTTATAATAATGTACTGGATTGTTAAGGCTTGAAGTTCCCTCACCGGGACCAAAATCCCATACTACTGAAGAATAATAAACAGATGTATTTGTGAATTGCACCTCAAAAGGTGTGCATGAACTTACAGAATCACTGACCATAAAGTCAGCTACCGGAACATCCACCCTAATATAGTTTGTTTTAATTATAGAGTCTATACAACCGTATGTATCCTGTACTGTCAGCTTTACTGTATATAAACCCGGAGCAGTATAACTATATGTTGGAGAAACAGCCGTTGAAGTTCCGCCATCTCCAAAATCCCATTGACTGCTAAGGCCTACAGGTGCGGATGAATTGGTGAATGTAACAACAGCGTTAGGACAGGTCAGGCTATCAGCAGAAACAAAATCAGGAATGGGATCTGTGGCATTCACCAGATTAGCCAAAGTAATGCTATCCTTACATCCTGCTGCATCTGTAACAATAAGCTGAACAGAAAATGTACCCGTAGTGTTATATGTATGTTGAAAAGGCGGGGAAGTAAAGCTTTGAATAGTACCATCCCCAAAATTAAATTGCCAGTTATTTATTGTATTTACGCCATCTGTAGTTGAAAGGTCATTAAATGTTGTAACCAATCCGGTACACCCACCTATATTAGTAGCTGAAAAATTTGCGGTTGGCCCGTTTATTCGTATATAATTTGTTTTGATAACGTTATCTGTACAACCATTAATATCTGTTGTTGTTAATTCAACTGTGTAAGTTCCACTTAAAAGATATGTATGACTAATATTGGCAAAAGTTGTAGTTGAAATCGTTCCATCGCCAAAATCCCATGTATATGATGCGATATTTACAGCATTAGTATTTGTTGTGGTAAAAGCAATAGTAGCAATCTTACAGGCTGCTAACTGATTTGCTATAAAATCAGGGTTTTCATCAACTGTCCTTATTGTTTGAAATGTAGTATCTGCACAACCGCCATTGGTGACAATTAGCCGGATGGTAAAATTTCCAAACGATGGAAATGTATGCGTAGGATTTTGAATTGTCGATACTGGTGATCCATCTCCAAAATCCCACTCCCAGGTAACCGGCGCAATAGATTGATCAGTAAAACTAAACTGTAACCTGTTTGAACAATCTGGAACCGGAGTAAACCGTGCAATTGGTGGTAACACCCTGACATAATTCATTAATTGCAACGTATCGGGACATCCATTATTGGTAGCGATAAGTTGAATATTAAAATAACCTGTATCGCTATAACTATGAGTTGGATTTTGCAGTGCGGATGAACCACCATCACCAAAATCCCATAACCACTCATCTGCAGGCATAGAAAGATCTGTAAAAAAAACTGGTTGTGTACCACAAACTGGAATCGGTGTTGCAGAAAAATTAGCTACAGGTTTTGAACCTACCCTGACTGCATTAGGAACAATCAATGTATCAGTACAGCCTGTACTGGTAGTAATAATGAGCCTTACAGTATATGTTCCTTGCGAAACATAGGTATAAGTTGGATTGGCAGCAGTACTTGTACCACCGTCACCAAAATCCCAGTTGTAAGATGTAACAGCATCAACTGCTGTAATTACCGGAACCGGAGAAATAGTATAAGGTATGCAGCCCCTTACAGGAAACAAAGGGATAGTAATAGTTGCCCTGTTGATTACAATGTAGGCAGGTTTGGTAATTGTATCTGTACACCCGGATGCATTCGTTGTGATCAATGTAACATCAAAGCTTCCATAAGCAGTATAAGTATGTGAGGGATTTTGCAATGTTGAAGTATTCCCATCACCAAAATCCCATAGCCAACTAACCGGGCTGCCTGTTGTGATGTCCTGAAAGTTCACAGTAAGCGGCGGTTCACATCGTGAAGTAACAGGTGCAATAAAATCTGTAACTGGTCTTGGATTAACAGTAATAACTTGCGAAATAGAATCAACACAAGACGAATATGTATTATAAAGCCAGACAGTATAAGTGCCGGGAGATGCATAGCTATGCGTGGCATTTATGGTACTTGCTGTACCTCCATCACCAAATGTCCAAGAGGAACTAAGTGGTGTTGGTGATGATGTATTTGCAAATGTGGTGATTTCATTTATACATGTACCTGGCGGTGAATTAAAACTTGTATTGAATCCGCCTATTATTATCGGGTTGCTCCTGAAAGTATCCACACAACCGGCTGTACTCGACACAATTAATGTGGCTATAAAACTACCGGAAGTATTATAGACATGAACCGGATTAACTGCTGTAGAAAAATTACCGTCACCAAAATCCCATTGATAGCTGAGAACAGGTGGACCTGTTGAATTATTAGTAAACGAAATTGATGCAGGAGGACCACATACAGTAGCTTGTGTATTTGAAAAACTGGCTATTACTCCACTGGTTGCAGTTATAAAATTTGGACGGCTTATTGTACGGGTACAACCTTTATCATTGGTCACCCGAAGTGTTACAGTAAAATTCCCGGATGTGGAATAAGTGGCCATCGGGTTTTGAAGTGTAGAAGTCGTTCCGTTTCCAAAATCCCATAACCAGGCAACATTAGTATTTCCTGCTCCAGGCTGCGTAAGATCGGTAAACTGAACTCTTAAAGGGAAACAACCGCTTCTTGGAGATGCACTAAAATCTACAGTAGGCGGCTCATAAACACTGATGTATTGGGTTCGGGTCAATGTATTTGATCCAGAAGCATTAGATACGGTAAGTGTAACTGTATATGTACCGGGGGTAAAATATGATGCAGAAGGGTTTTGAAGAACAGAAGTATTCCCGTTCCCAAAATTCCAGTTCCATGAAGTTGCATTACCTGTTGACAAATCCTGGAAATTTACAATCAAAGGAGAACAACCTGCCTGTGGAGAGCCGGTAAAATTAGCAACAGGAGCCTGAGCTTTGACAGAGGCAGTGATAACCAATAAAAACCCAAGTACTGTTATGTTTTGGCGGATATTGTAAAGTTTAAAACTCAACAGTTTAGTTTTTGATTTTTCATAACTATAAAACGATCCTTTTAGTCAAAAATTATTCCACATATGCATCAAATACATGTTTATGGAAAATATTATTACCCTTCAGCTTAAGAATCCCGCCTGAACCCTCGTTTAGGACAATAAAAAGACATCAATGTTTAAAGAATAAAGATTTTGCTAATCAGAGCAACGAATGGACTACGACGTATTATAACTTATCGAGCCTCATAACTTTTGTTTCTGTTCCTACAGTTTGAGAAGCTTCTACGTAGGTCCAGCTATTACGGACAATATTCCAGGTTCCGTTTATTAGTTGTAAGGGATAAGCCGCAGCCGTAAAATTTGCCCATGTGGTCATATTAGTTGCGTTTCCATCCCAGTTACCGGTCTTTTCAACAGCACCATTATTAAAGGCATCAACAGTTTTGTTACTATAGTATTGAAATTTATAAGTACTAAAATCTGCAGTTATATTAGTTCCATTATTCACAAAATTGGTAATCTTCCACTG
>CAYVSH010000001.1:0-70906 GCA_964453625.1 uncultured Chitinophaga sp. | reverse complement strand
TATATACACTACGATAAGTCGAGTTATGGTCCCGGCGAAACAATTTGGTTTAAAGCCTATTTGCTGGAAGGGATTTCACCAGCATTTGAAAGTAAGAATCTGTATCTAGACTGGACTGATGAAGCTGGTAATCTTTTGTCGCATACTGTGAGTCCGTTGCAAGGTGCTACTACCAGCGGACAGTTTGATATCCCCACAACTTATAAAGGCAACTTTATTCATGTAAAAGCTTATACAAAATGGATGCTCAACTTTGATTCATCCTTTCTATATGAAAAAGATATTCGCATCATTACAGATATTTCAAAGCCGGTTTTTAATCATACACCTGCTGTTCCTTCTTTAAGCTTTTTCCCCGAAGGAGGTGACGCCGTGTCGGGTGTAAATAATAAGATTGCATTTAAAGCTAATGATCAGTGGGGCAGACCTGTAAAAATAAAAGGTGTGGTAGTTAATAATAGTGGTGAAAAAATTGATAGTCTGAAAGTGATACACGATGGAATGGGCTATTTCTTTTTATTTCCAAAATCGGGAGAGAAATATACAGCCAAATGGAAAGATGAAAAGGGAAAGGAATATACAACTGCATTACCGGAAATAAGAACAGCAGGGGTCTCATTGCAGATCGTAGTTTCAGATTCCAGGCGAAACTTTTTTATATCGGCTGAAAAATCTCTGGCAGAAAAGATGGGTACAATTCATTTGATCGGTACCATGCATCAACACCAGGTTTTCAAAGTCACAAAAGATTTTAAAACCGGGGAGGCCAAAGGAGTTATACCAGTTGGCAATCTCCCTTCCGGAATTCTGGTCATTACTGTATTTGATAATAACTGGAAACCCATTGCAGAAAGGATCACTTATGTAAATAATGATGAATATAGATTTACTGCTGAAATGAACGTATTGCATTGGGGATTAAATAAAAGGGCCCGGAATGAAATTGAAATTGCAGTTCCAGATAGCTTGTATGCCAACTTCTCTGTTGCTGTAACGGATTTCGCTATTGATACGGATAGTAGTAATAATATAATTTCCAACCTGCTTTTGACAAGCGACCTGAAAGGACAAGTGTTTAATCCGTCTTATTATTTTTCGGCAAATAATAATACTATCGCCCAGCATCTTGACCTGGTGATGCTCACTCATGGATGGCGGCGTTTTAAATGGGATGATGTAGTGAAAGGGACTTTGCCTAAGATCAGTTTTCCAAAAGACACAAGCTACCTTAGTTTATCTGGTAAATTATATGGTGCATCACCTACAGAGTTGAGGGCAAATCCATTTATCATCTTATTAATAAGTCAAAAATCTAAAGAAGGAAACCAGGTACTTACTATACCTATAAATCCAGATGGCACATTTGTTGAGCCTGATGCTATTGTATTTGATACAGCTAAAATATATTACCAGCTTTCGAAAGGAGTTAAAGGTGCGTCAGTAAGATTTATGGAAAACTTACTTCCGCCTTACCGGCACAGATTAACAGCAAATGGTTTTTTCTATAATCAATCAGGCGATACGTCAGGATTGGCAAGGCATTTTTATTTTTCAGACGAAGTAAAAAGAATATTGCAGGAAACAGAAGGAAAACTGCTGGAGAATGTATTGATAAAAGCAAAAACAAAATCCCCGGTGCAATTATTGGATGAGAAATATACTTCCGGATTGTTTATTGGAGACGGACAGCAGTTTGATCTTGTGAATGATAAATTTGCAGCTACTGCACCTAATATTTTTTCTTATCTGCAAGGGAAAGTAGCAGGGCTGGTAATTTCTAATCCTTCACAATCTCCTTCCATTACCTGGCGGGGAAGCAATGTTGCACTTTTCTTAGATGAAGTACAGATTGATGCAGATTTTATTTCTTCAATAAGTGTAAACAATATTGCTTATGTAAAAGTATTCAGGCCGCCATTCTTTGGTGCTCCTGGTGGCGGCAGCGGTGGTGCCATAGCCATTTATACAAGAAAGGGCAACGATATAAAGTTTGAACCCGGACAAGGTCTTGATAATAATACGGTGAGTGGCTATTCATTTATACGACAGTTTTATTCACCCAACTACAGCAGCTTTGTTGCTGCAAATGAAAAAGCTGATCTGCGGACTACACTATACTGGAATCCACAGGTGATAACAACTCCGGAAAAGAATAAAGTAAAACTTACTTTTTATAATAATGATATTACAAAGGCCTTCAGGGTTATTATTGAAGGAATGACATTGGATGGACAACTTACCAGGATTGAGCAAATAATGGAGTAACAGATATTTATTGTGAAATGAAGAAACTGCATCTTTTCAGGAGACTGATTGTTCATTTTAGCTTTAAACTGTTTACATTACTCCATCTTATTTCAATTATCTTCGCTTCTTTTAAAAAACATTCGTTTTGCGTTTTACAGAATTTGATTTTCATCCCAATCTTCTCGAAGGAATAGAGGCGTCTAATTATGAGAATGCCACTCCTGTACAGGAACAGGTCATTCCATCCATACTGGCAGGAAAAGATATTATTGCTTCAGCGCAAACCGGTACAGGTAAGACTGCTGCTTTTTTATTACCGGTAATGAATCGTATTTTATCAAATCATGTAGACGGACAGGTAGGGGCATTGATCGTAGTGCCAACAAGGGAACTGGCCATCCAGATAGCACAACATATTGAAGGACTTTCTTATTTTACCCATCTGAGTTCTATAGCAATATACGGTGGTAACGATGCACAGAATTTTGTCGCAGAGAAAAAAGCTTTGCAGATGGGTGCCGATATTATTGTGTGTACACCCGGCCGCATGATTGCACACCTTAATATGGGATATGTGAACATGAAAGGATTACAGTTCCTGGTATTGGATGAGGCAGACAGGATGCTGGATATGGGTTTTCAGGATGATATCAATAAGATCATAAAAGCACTGCCACCTAAACGGCAGAATCTTCTATTCTCTGCAACCATGCCGGCAAAGATCAGGGAACTGGCAAGAAAGATATTGCATGAGCCGGTAGAAATAAACATCGCTATCTCAAAACCACCGGAGAAGATAATTCAAAAGGCATACGTTGTATATGAGCCACAAAAATTGCCACTGATAAAAAAAATATTAAAGGAAACGCCATATAAAAATGCCTTGATCTTTTGCAGCCGCAAACAAACGGTAAAACAATTGACTAGGGAGTTAAAACATGGCGGAGTTAATGTTGCTGAAATACACAGTGATCTGGAACAGGCAGAAAGAGAAAAAGTATTAGGTGCATTTACTGCTGGCAGAATACCGGTGATGGTTGCAACAGATATTCTTAGCCGGGGCATTGATATTGATACAATAGATGTTGTGATAAACTATGATGTGCCAGGCGATGGTGAAGATTATGTACATCGAATTGGAAGAACGGCAAGAGCAGAGGCTGATGGAGCAGCATTTACGTTGATTGGCGAGAAAGAACACAACCGTTTTGCAGCTATTGAACAATTACTTGGTAAAGAAGTGGAAAAAGTTGAAGTGCCAAAAGAGCTTGGAGCAGCACCCTCTTATCATCCAAGGGTAAGATCTGGATCAGGAAACCGAAGACCACAAAAGAGATTTTACAGGGGAGCTCCAAAGAGAAAGTGACACGATTCTTCTATACTTTAGTACTATAATTTCATTGCATGAAACGTAGCTATACTTTTTTTCTTATTTCATTCTTCCTGTTCATTATTTATAGCTGTTCTCAATCAAAATATGCTGTAACCAATAAATCTTATAAACAGCAGGTAAAAGCTTATGCTAAAATATTAATGGAATATCCCGTGAAGGATTCTGCGGGGTTGCCATATGCAGCTGATTGGGTGGGTACCACCAATCTTTCAATGCGTCGGGCCAATTTTGTCATTATCCATCATACAGCACAAAACAGTTGCGAGCAAACATTGCAGACATTTACCCTTCCCAGGACTCAGGTAAGTGCTCATTATGTTATTTGCAAGGATGGAACGGTGCATCATATGCTGAACGATTTATTGAGGGCTCATCATGCCGGCGTAAGTAAATGGGGCAATACTACTGATCTCAATTCATCAAGTATCGGTATTGAACTGGACAATAACGGCTTTGAACCATTTGCAGAAGCTCAAATGAACAGCTTACTTAAATTACTGGATCGCCTTAAGAAAGCCTATAGCATTCCTTCTTCTAATTTTATAGGTCATGGAGATATTGCCCCAACCAGAAAGAATGATCCCAACTGGCGGTTTCCATGGAAAACTTTAGCTGAAAAAGGTTTTGGGTATTGGTATGATGATCCTGAAAATGTTACATTGCCGGCAAATTTTAATCACTTGCAGGCGTTGCGCATTATTGGGTTTGATATAAAAGACACCACGGCTGCTATAGTTGGATTTAAAAGACATTGGTTGCAGGATACAACAAAAGGGTTGAATATAGAACAAAAGAAAGTGCTTTACCAGTTAAGTAAAAAATATCAATGAAATTCTCCGGCAGGCTCATGATCATCATACTGGTCACGGAGTTTTAATAATTCTTTTTTCAGATCAGCTATTAACTTGTCATAGGCAGGATTCAATATTAAGTTCCGCTGTTCACCGGCATCGGTTTTCAGATCATAAAGCTCCCATTCATTTACAGTATAAAAATAGATCAGTTTATACCTTTCCCCACGAATAGCAAGGTGCGGAATAACTGTATGGTCTCTTACAAATTCATAATAATGATAGTAAAGATATTTCCGGTTCAATTGTTTTTGTTTGCCCGTAAGCACAGGTTTTAAACTTAATCCATGCATCCATTCGGGAACCTGAAGTCCGGCAATCTCAAGCATGGTTGGCGCATTGTCAATATTTTGAGTCAATATAGTACTTACAGAACCTGCTTTTATCTTTCCCGGCCATTTTATCAATAGAGGAGTTTGCATTGAAACATCATAAGCAAATCGTTTATCAAACCAGCCATTTTCACCAAGATAAAATCCCTGGTCGCTGGTGTACATAACAGCAGTATTATCCGAAATTTTTTGTTGTTCAAGATGATCAAGTATTCGCCCCACATTTTCATCAATAGAAGCAACACATGCCAGGTAATCCTGCATGTACCATTGGTATTTGTATTTCAAGAGGTCATTCCCTTTAGGTCTTAATTGTTGTACCAGCTTTCCTCTTTGCGCATAAATTTCTTTATATCGGTTTCTTTGATCTGCCGGAACCCTGTTCAGAATAGCATTGTAATAAACTATCTGTATAGAATCCGGTTTGTATTCTGGAATGTCAATAAGAAAAGCCGGATCAACTTTTAAGTCACTGCAAAGCTCCATATCCCTCAATATGCTCATTGTTTGTATGTTCCATGCACTACCTTTATTCATCGTATCAGCATATAAGGTAGCAGGTTCAGGAAATGTTTTGGTGTGATATTCTTCCAGGTATTTCAGTTTGGGGAAAAAGTAGCGGTGTGGTGCTTTGTGATGAAGCAATAATACAAATGGCTTTGACCTGTCTCTTTGTTCCAGCCACTTTATAGTTTCGTCAGTAATAATATCAGTGGCATATCCTTGTTGTGTGATGGTATCACCGGTCATTTCAATAAGTCTAGGGTTCACATACAATCCTTGTCCCGGTAGTATTTTCCAGTAATCAAAACCAGCAGGATAGGAGTGAAGATGCCATTTGCCAATAACTGCTGTTTGATACCCGGCCTGCTGCAAAAGTGTTGGCATAGATATTCTTGATGAATCAAAACGATTCCTGTTATCCTTCACACCACTTTTGTGTGAATGTTGTCCTGTCAGCAGCGTTGCTCTTGACGGTGAACAGATAGAGTTTCCTACAAAAGCTTTAGTAAATTTTATTCCATCTTTGGCAATGCGGTCAATATTCGGAGTAGAAATTAAATGCTTGCTGTAAGCACTGATGGCATCTGCATCATGGTCATCACTCATTATGTAAATGATATTTGGGCGTTGCTGGGAAAATGAACAAACAGAGACAAGCAAAAAAACAAGCAATAATCTCATTCAATAATTTCTTACGAACAAGTTACACCTAAAGTTGTAAAATATAAAAGCGGTTTTGCTAAAAGCAAAACCGCCCTGATTTATTTATATGAGGTTTTTAGTCCCTGATCAGTATAGCTCTTGTTCTTCTTGGAGGAACTCTGTCTCTTCGGTTTTCTTTAATGATCCTTATCACTTCCTGCCTGAATTTATCTTCGTATTGAAATACTTTATTGGCTCTTTGTTCATCCATGATCTGTTTGAATTCTCCACGATACCGTAAACGCAATTCTATAATCTTTTGCTGCAATACAAGCCTGTCGCCTTTATTCTGACGGTGTGTTTGTGCAAAATCACGGAAGTAACGGAGAAATACAGGGCTGAAGCGTTGTGCTTCACTTTTAGATAATCCAAGGTTCTTTTGGATATACTCCGTCATCCGCACTGCGATCTTTCCATTCTCTTCCCCGGGATCTTCATCCTGGGAAATTGCTGCGAACGATGGCAACAGGAATAAAAATAATATGTATATCCACTTTTTCATGTCAATTTAGTTAACCAATAAAACTGCTTGTATGTCTTCAGATTGTTGCTGAAAGTCCAGTAACTCTTCATCAGAAACTCCTTTTAACAGGTCTTGTATCTCAGCAGATTTATTTGTGTTTTTTTCTTGTGCGGTTTCTTTACCATTCATGCCAGCATCAATAAAATCAATCAGATCATCCTGTTCTTCAGCATTCATTTTTTTAACATCACGACTGATCTTTGCCATGATCTTACTGCCTGGTTCATCAGTACCATTATTTCCAAAGAACAAGAAACCTGCAAGAACAATAATGCCGGTAACAACTGCAGCCGCTGCATAGCGAATCCATATCCGGCTGTTGAATGAAATAACTTTTGCAGCAGGTCTATTTTCGTCAGCAATAATCTTTTCACTAAGGTTTTCAAAATATCCTGCGGGAACAGTGTATGGCATTTGTTTCTTCAAACCGCTTAAAAGAGGTGATAGCGTTGCTATTTCTTCCTGGGCCGTTTGATGATCATTGCCTTCACGGATTTTTTGCAACATATTTTCTGCAAGATTCTCAAAATAACCTGCAGGAACACTGTAAGGGATCTCTTTAGAAAAACTGTCCAGATAAGTTGAATGAACATTTTCTGCGGCTTCAAGTGCTTTGATGCGGCCTAAAACCTGTTCAGCCAATCCATCAAAATAACCTGCCGGAACAGCATAAACATTCTGCTGCAGGTTAATAAGATTGCTGTTTAGCTCCTTTAATTCCTCTAATATGTTGTCTTTCTGGGTCATTTAACGGTTATAAGATAGGGATTGCCCCTCAAAGTTTAATGATTTAGCATATAATCCTCTATTTTTTTGACAGCATGGTGATAACTGGCTTTTAAAGCACCCTCACTGGTTTCCAGCACCCGGCTCATTTCTTCGTATGGCATTTCGTCATAATATCGGAGACTGAAAACAACCCGCTGTTTTTCAGGAAGTTGTTGAATAGCTAATTGTAGTTTCCATTCGAGTTTATTGGCATCAAAGTGTCGGTCAGCCTTTATTTTGTTGCTCAGGCCGCTTTCCACATCACTTAGACTTACTGCCGATTTTTTCTTTTGTTGCTCCAGGTAGGTCAGGCTTTCATTTGTGGCTATCCGGTAAAGCCAGGTGTATAGCTGGCTATCTTCCCTGAATTTTTCAAGACCGTTCCATACACGGATCAGCACATTTTGCAACACATCATTGGCATCTTCATGCTCTACCACCATCCGGCGGATATGCCAGTAAAGTTTCTCCTGGTATTTTTTGATAAGTGCGGTGTAGGCTTTTTCTTTCGTAATTGGATTACGGAATTGGGCCAGTAGTTCACTATCACTTGTAGTTGTCAGGGACATTAATTAAAGGTCGTTGGTTCGTTTAGAATAGTGGATACCTGTTTAGTTAAACTTCTTTCAGCAATAAAAATAAAAAAGCAGGTCCAATATTAAAAGAACCTGCCCTATTACTTTAAAACATTCTATTAACTGTTTTTCTTACGGTTTATTGCCTTTTCCGCTGCTGTTACAATATCAGATACATCTAATCCATACTTTTTCAGCAACTCAACTGGTTTGCCACTTTCACCAAAAGTGTCTTTCGTGCCGACATATTCGATTGGTATCGGGAAATTCTTAGATGAGCATTGAGCTATGGCATCACCTAAACCGCCAATGATATTATGTTCTTCAGCAGTTACGGCACATTTTGTTTTTTTGATAGATGCCAGCACAGCTTCTTCATCCAAAGGTTTGATGGTATGAATGTTTATCACTTCTACACTAACACCTTTTTCCTGTAAAATGGCACCGGCCTGAATCGCATTCCAGACCAAATGACCACAGGCAAAAATGGTAACATCTGATCCCTCAGAGAAATGTTGTGCTTTACCAATTTTGAAATCTTCTTCTTTGGTAAATATGGGCCATACGGGTCTTCCGAAACGTAAATAAACAGGACCTTGGTAATCCGCTATTGCTTCTGTTGCTGCTTTTGTTTGTGCGTAATCACAGGGAACGATCACTGTCATGCCCGGCAACATTTTCATCAAACCAATATCTTCTAATATCTGGTGTGTGGCTCCATCTTCTCCTAATGTAAGGCCTGCATGTGAAGCACATATTTTTACATTCTTACCACTGTATGCAATAGATTGTCTTATCTGGTCATAAACCCTGCCGGTAGAAAAGTTAGCAAATGTTGTAGTGTATGGGATCTTTCCTCCAATTGTTAAACCAGCAGCAATACCCATCATATTGGCTTCAGCAATACCAACTTGTATATAACGTTCCGGGAATTCTTTCATGAACTGGTTCAGTTTCAATGAACCGGCCAGGTCAGCAGTTAATGCAACTATATTTGAGTTTTTTCTTGCTGCTGCTACTATTCCATCACCAAATCCGCTGCGGGTATCTTTATTTCCTGTTGATTGAATTTCCTTTAATAACATGCTGTTGTTTTAAGTGGGGCAAAAGTAAGGTTCAATAGGCAATAAGCAATAGACAACAGTCAATTTGCAATGGGTAAAATTTTATAATTAATATTTATCGGGGTTGTTTATCATGTGATTTAACAACCTTCCAATCTCTTCGTTTTTGAGTGTCAGATTTGAGTGTTGATTGATTTCGATGTACTTGCAAGACAAGGAAAAGTCCAACCAACCGGAGGTTTCTGAGTTTTCCATATCGCTATCAGTAACTTTCGATACAAAATGTGCCGGGGAGCGTTTCTTTCTGTAAGCTTCAATGAGATTTATGCAAACACTTCTTGAAGACCTTCTGATTTGATCTGTAAGGGAATAAGTTTCTTCTTTGGGAAACTTTTTAGTGAGTTCGAATATCTCCATTGCCAATTCAAAAGCCAGCTTGTAAACTTTTGTTTGTTTTACATTAATAGCAGCCATAAAACTTTGTATTGATTTATCAATTTATCGGTTCCCTCTTGCCAGTTGTCTCTTGCCAATTAGTCTCTACCTAATTCAACTCTCCCGGTTGACTGGTAAAAACGGTCTCGTCAGCTTTTAGCAGCAATTCCCATTTCCAGGCTGTTCTCATCATATCATCTAATGAATATTGCAAAGTCCATCCAAGTTGTTCTTTAGCGAGGTTATTATTGGCATAAATGGCTATAACATCACCTGGTCTTCTCGGCCCTGTTTCGTAGTTTAGTTTTACACCGCTTACTTTTTCAAATGCCTGGATGGCTTCAAGAACAGTGACACCAGTTCCTGTTCCTAGATTGAAAATATCACATACACTTTTATTATTCCCATCTGCAAGAAATGCTAAAGCTAAAGTGTGGGCATGTGCCAAATCGCTTACATGGATATAATCTCTTACACAGGAGCCATCTCTTGTAGGATAATCAGTTCCGTGTACATTCATTTTTTGTATTCGACCTATTGCTGTTTGAGTAATTACGGGTACAAGGTTGGCAGGTTTACCAATGGGCATTTCTCCGATTCGTATGGATGGATGTGCACCGGCAGGATTAAAGTAGCGGAGCAATACTGAACTGATACCGCTACTTTTTACAAATTCATGTACTATCTGCTCACACATTTGTTTGGTAAGCCCATATGGCGACTCTGCTGTTTTCAAAGGTGTTTTTTCTGTTACCGGAATTTCATCAGGGTTGCCATATACAGTACAGGATGATGAAAAAACAAAATGAGGCACCTTGAATTCCTGTACACATTTTAAAAGATTGATCAGCGAGTTGAGATTATTTTCAAAATATAATAATGGATTTTGAACAGATTCTTCTACCGATTTATAAGCTGCAAAATGGATTACACCGGTTATGTCTGTATTCTCAAGGAATATAGCAAAAGTGTCATCATAGTTACAAAGATCAACTTTGTAGTTTTTGATCTTCTTGCCTGTTATCTGTTCAATACCATTCAGGATAACCGGGTTCGAACGGGAATTGTTATCAACAGAAATTACTTCATACCCGTTTTCGATCAGATCCACAATAGTGTGAGAACCTATATAACCACAGCCGCCAGTTACTAATATTTTATGCATAAAAAAAATCCCGACAAAAGTCAGGATTTTTATGCTAACGATTAATATTATTTAAAAAAGAATGGCAATGTAATATACACCTGCTGCTAATAATGCACTCACAGGAATTGTAAGTATCCAGGCCCATATAAGATTGATGGTAACCCCCCATCTTACTGCAGATAACCTTTTTGTGGCACCTACACCCATTATAGCTCCTGTGATGGTATGGGTAGTACTAACTGGAATTTTTAATGCTTCAGTCATGAATAATGTAATAGCACCGGCAGTTTCGGCTGCAACTCCTTCAAATGGTGTAACTTTTGTGATCTTGGTTCCCATTGTCTTTACAATTTTCCAGCCACCACTCATAGTTCCCAATCCTATGGCAACATAACAAGTAACTGGCACCCAATCCGGCATTTGTGAAAACTCAGTAATTGTTCCTCCTGCGATTAGCGCAGCAGTAATAATACCCATCACTTTTTGTGCATCGTTTCCACCATGACCAATACTGAATGCCGCAGAAGATATTAATTGCAAACGCTTAAACCATTGATTTGATTTATGAGTATTCAGTGTGCTGAGATATAATGCAAAAACGGCCATCACAACAAGTATTAAGGCAAGTAATAACCATTTAAAATTCTTTGAATAAAAGATCACCTGGTTGATGTAGCTCTCGTAATCCGTTTTCTTGGCAAGAATTTCCTGATTAAATTCTAATTTGAAGGTAAGGAACAGTGCAACGATGACAAGAATACAAATTGAAAATATTTTAGAACTAAAGCCTTTTTTAAAAGAACTAAGGAACCACAGCGACATGATAAAGGCCATCAGCATACCTACCAATGGGGCTAAAAAGATAAAACTAGCTGTCTTGATAACAACAGTAGAGTTTACTGCTGCAAAACCACCACTGGCAATTGCAGCACCGGCAAATCCACCTATCAGCGTATGAGATGACGATGAAGGTATACCCAGCCACCAGGTAAGCAGGTTCCAAATGATGGCTGCAATTAAACCAGAGAAAATAACGACCATCATTTTGCCCCCGTCAATTTCGTTGGGATGAACTGTTTTTGCTACTGTATCGGCTACGCCATGATCTTTAAATATGAAGTATGCAACAGAGTTAAAAACAGCTGCCCATAATACAGCCTGAAAAGGTGTGAGCACTTTTGTAGATACTACAGTTGCAATAGAGTTGGCCGCATCATGAAACCCATTGATATAGTCAAAGATGAGAGCCAGTACTATAATGGTAATGAGAAAAGGTGTCATAAAATGAGCAAATATGCTATTGGATGCGATGACAAGATCACTTCATCCAAATGGCTAATTACAAAATGGGGTTATGCGTATTTAATTATGATAGACTCGATCACATTGCTGGCATCTTCACATTTATCCGTAATGATTTCCATTACCTGGTATATTTCTCTTTTCTTGATCACTTCTTTGGCATCAGGCTCATTCGCAAACAGACTTTCAATACTAAAATCAAATACATCATCTGCCTGGTTTTCGATACTGTTGATCTTTACAAGGGCTTCAGTAATGTTCCGCATATTTTTCATATCCCTCAGTTCCGTAACAGCAATTCTTACCTGCTCAGCTCCCTGTTCTATCAGCTCTGCAAATTTTTGCATACCGGTATCATTCGGATTTACATGATAGAAGTTTATTTTTTTACCGGCTGCATAGATGTAGTCAGCAATATCATCTAATGAAGTGGCAAGATAATGTATATCTTCTCTGTCAAACGGAGTAATAAAGTTTCTGCCTAATTCAGTAAACAGATTATGTGTTAGCTCATCATTTGCATGTTCAAGGTCTTCCAGTTTATTTATAAGCGCAGCTCGTTTGTCAAATTCCGGCTCTTCGATAACTGCTTTCAAAATAGTACCCATCTTAGCAACATTGTTGGCTACTTTTTCAAAAAGCTCATAAAATACTTTATTCTTCGGCATGAAGATTTTGAGAAAGGATTGAAGTGCCATGATTGATTAATTGATTTGGTTAAAAATTTAATTGTGCCTGTAAACGAAGAAAGTTTCCTTTTTGTTGATTATTCTTTTTTCTGAGGTCTTCAAATCTCCTGTTTGAAATTACGTAAGACGCCGTTAATTCAAAATATTTATTTAATTGCCACTCAACGCCTCCTTCAGCCTCTTTGACAATATATCTGCGGGCATCCAGTTCATGCTTTTTGCCCCCATTGTATTGTTGTAAACGGATGTAGGGAAAGAATATCCATTCTTTTTTCCCTTCGATGCGCATCGTGGCTGTGACGAAGCCACCATGTAGTTTTTTTGTTTCTATTGAATCGGTAGCTGGATTATATTCCGGGCCTTTGCCCCAGTTATACTCCGTGAGAATACCAAAAGGTTTTGGATACAAAACAAAACTGGCAGCGACCCTTTCATCTTTAAATTCAAAATTTGCCGGACCTTTTACAGTTGGGCTTCTTTGTTCTGCTGCTACCACATATTTACCCGAATAAGCCTGAATACCCGGCTCAATGATTTGGTTTCCTATTTCTATTGGATAGCTTAGCCTTGAAACCACATGCATATTTTTATTCTGCTCTGGACGATTAGCCGTTTGACCATTAAAAACACCGAAAGCAAAAACACCATAATCTCCGGAGCCTTTCAGGTTGTCTCTTACGAATGTGCTAAAAAGCTCTCTTGTTTTTGCCGGTGCCCAGTAAAAAAAAGCACCTAAGTCTCTTTCATTTGATAATGCACTATTAAGTCCGTCATTCCGATCAAGCGGTAATCGATTCTGACTACTTTGCAAATTTTCAAATCCAAAGGGTACTTTACTTTGGCCAATTCGTATCCTGAATTCATTTTTTTTGTCCAATGAAAGGTCTACATATGCATCTCTTAGCTGAAAAATATTCAAGGTGTTTCCAGCACTACTACCAAAATCTGGCTGAATGTAAAAAAATACTCTGTTGTGTATATAACCGCTAATAATGATACGGCCCCTGCGAATGAAAATGCCGCCCCCTTTACCAATAGATCTGTCGCATTGTTCACATTGTAAGTTCTCATTAGTTTCAAGCAACCTGTTATACCGTACCTGCATATACCCTCTTATTGAAAAGTTCTCATACCATTTCTTTTTCTCGCCTTTTTGGGCGGTGCTTATCACTTCATTTTTGAGAGTATCCTGGGCTTTAATTTCAATAAATGATAGAAAGACCCCAATAAGGGTCAGGCATATAATACGCATTGTCAGGGAATCTTTTAATTGCGTTGCAAATGTGGGGTAATTTAAAAGGAGGTAGGATTTATCTGTATTACCAAATTGTTAACTCACAAAAAGCCCCGGTAAGATTACCAGGGCTTTGCAATTAAAAGATAATATATGCCTTATCTGGGGCCTTTTTTTCGTAATTATTATTACGGATACAAATATTGATGGATTGTATTATCAAAATGTCAAATTCATATTAAGACATTGTTACCCTTGTGTAAACAAATCAAAGAATAACAGGCAATGGTCATAATTGCTTAACATGTATGTAACATGCTGTTAACTTCCGGGGCACACCTTTGCGGGCAAATAATATTGCTTATGTACCTCCGGATGCGGCTAATGTTGTCAGTGCTTTTTGTAGCTTTTTTTGCTGTTGCGCAAGCCCAAACTGTAAAACTTTCTGGTAAAGTATTGAATTCTAAAAACGAAGTACTTCCCGGTGCTACAATAATTGTAAAAGGCGCTGCTAAACAAACTCAGGCAGATATTGAAGGGAAATTTTACCTGGAACTTGAGGTTGGAAAAAAATATACTATCACCGTTTCGAATACTGGTTATGAAACAAAGAATGTTTCAGAAGTAGAGGTTGGTGTTAACCAGGAAAATTATATTGAGATCGTATTAACGGATAAATCAAGCCTTGAGAATGTTGTGATCAGAACAACTTCAAGGAGGCAGGAGAATACTTCAGCACTGCTTTCATTTCAAAAGAATAACACAGCATTATCAAGTGGATTGGCAGCCGATTTTATTCGCCGCACTCCGGATAAGAACACTGGTGAAGTATTGAAAAGAGTAAGCGGAGCCAGCATTCAGGACGGAAAGTTTGTGATAGTTCGTGGATTAAGCGATCGTTATAATGCTGCTGTAATAAATAATGCACAGTTACCAAGTACTGAACCTGACAAGAAAGCTTTTTCTTTTGATGTCATTCCATCTTCTCTCGTTGATAATATTATCATTAATAAAACAGCAACTCCGGATTTGCCCGGAGAATTTGCCGGTGGTTTAATACAGATCAACACAAAAGATGTTCCAACAAGAGACCTGTTGTCAGTAAGTGTTGGCTTTGGTTTTAACACACAGTCTGTCTTTCAGGATTTCATCAGCAATGAACGAAATGGTACAGATTGGCTGGGTTTTGATGATAAAACAAGAAAACTTCCTGTCGGATTTCCTAAAACACAGCAGGAATACCGTAGTGGTACAACTGAACAAAGAATTGCCTGGAGCAGGTTGTTGAACAGCGATGTGTACAGGCAGGTGAACAATACTGCATTGCCAACACAGACTTATAGCATTACCTGGGGCAAAAGCTCAAGATTTAAGAATGGAGGTGTGCTGGGCACAATCCTTTCAGTTCAGTATCGTAACAGCATGCTGAAATACGATGTGCAAAGAAAATTGCATGAACAAACAGGTGAAGAGGTAGTGGCATTAACAGATAATCAGAACAAATACAATGTAAACACAGGAGCACTGGCAAATATTTCCTTTGTAAAAGGAAAGCATAAAGTGTCTTTCAAGAATTTATTCAATCAGTTGTTTGAAGATAATTACTATGCCAGAGGGGGTTTTAATAACGACCGTATCCAGGATATTAGTTTTCGTTCATCCGTTTTGAATCAGCGTTTGCTGTACAGCGGACAATTAGAAGGTGATCACCAGCTTACAACAGGTGGTATCAAATTAAGATGGAACGGAAACTTTGCTTACAACTGGAAAACACAGCCTGACCTTCGTACGGTTTCCTATAATCGTCCCAAAGGAACTAACACCCCTTTTGAATATAATGATGATGACACCCGTCGTTTTTTCAGCGACTTAAAAGACTTTAGTTATGGTGCAAATGGGAATATCACAATTCCGTTTACCATGAGTAAGAATAAACAATCGTTCAAGGCTGGTGGCTCTACGTTGATCCGTATAAGGGATTTCCGCAGCCGCATTTTCCAGTATCAGCCGGCTTCGCCAACACAGTTTGATGCCAGCAAAGCTCAATTACCTTTCGACCAGATCTTTGCTCAGGAAAATATTTCCAATGATGGATTTGTGCTGAATGATTTTACAAATAACCAGGATAAATATTTTGGTGTATCTATACTAAACGGTATGTATGGAATGTTTGACAACAAGTTTAGTGAAAAGATTCGATTGGTATGGGGTATAAGAGTGGAGAATTTTCAGCAATTCCTTACTACGAAAGATGTAACATCAAAAAGAATTATTGTACATACTGAAAAATGGGACGTACTGCCTTCTTTCAATTTTACACTGTCACCAAATTTCAAAAACAGCATCCGGGTAGCAGCCAGCCGTACGGTTGCAAGACCTGAGTTCAGGGAAATCGCACCATTCTCTTTCTTCGATTATGAGGCAAACTATGGTGTAAATGGTAATACAGATTTGAAAAGAACATCTATTCTGAACGGTGATATTCGTTATGAATTTTATCCAAAAGGGGGAGAAGCCATTACAGTTGGTGTCTTTTATAAGTATTTTGATGACCCGATTGAATTACGGCTTGATCCTTCCAGTGTGTTAGACAGAAGGAATTATGGTTACAGCAATGTTGAAAATGCTTACACATTAGGAGCCGAGTTTGAAGTAAGAAAGAATCTTGATTTTGTTGATAAGGACCTGGAAAACTTCAGTGTATTTGCTAACCTTACCTACAGTTTTTCAAAAGTACAGTTGGCTACCACTTCTGCAGGAGGACAAACTTCTTCTGTTAGCCGCCCATTGCAGGGGCAGTCTCCTTACCTCGCTAATGTTGGATTACAGTATACCAGTAAGCAAGCCGGATGGAATGGTTCTCTTTTATACAACCGGGTAGGTCAGCGTCTTTCATTGGTAGGTAACCTGGATTTTGTTGACATCTATGAAAGACCCCGCAACCAACTTGATCTTCAATTGGCAAAAAAGATAATGAAAGACAGGGCCGAGATAAAATTGACATGGTCTGATATACTGAATAATCCATATTATTTATATGAGAATGTAGACAGCAAAAAAGCATTCAGCTCCGGAAGCGACAGGTTATTCAGCTCCTACACTCCGGGTTCCACAATAACAGTTGGATTTACATACGACTTTAATATCGGCAAGAAATAATTGCAACCAAACTGACTATAAAATTTAAAAAAACAAAAAACAAAAATTGATATGAAAAAGATCCTTTTTGGTACACTGATGTTAGCAGGTCTCTTCAGCGTTACCTCATGTGTAAAGGTAAATTTTGATGATGGTGGAACTGTAGTAACTCCTCCCACCGGGGAAACGAATATAATTAGTGGAGTTATCTCTTCCAGTAAGTTTTATGCTAAGGGTAAATGGATACTGAAAGGATATGTGTATGTAACGGAAGGAGCTACCATAACTTTTGAAGCTGGTTGTGTAATACAAAGTGATGTTACTGAAAAAGGAGCTTTGATCATTGAAAGAGGAGCTAAATTAATTGCATCAGGTACTGCCGCTATGCCAATCGTATTCACCAGTGGTAAGCCGGTTGGTTCAAGAGCTCCGGGTGATTGGGGTGGTATCATTTTATTGGGTAAAGCACCAACCAATCGTCCGTTGGATCCGGCCCCAACTATTGAAGGCGGTGTTGGCCGCCAGTATGGTGGTACAGATCCATTGGATGAAAGTGGGATCCTTCGTTTCGTTCGTATTGAATATGCAGGTATAGCTGCTGAACCAGGCTCTGAGATCAATGGATTGACTTGCGGTGGTGTAGGTTCAGGTACAATTATCGAAAATGTACAGGTGTCATTTGGTAATGATGATGCATATGAATTTTTTGGTGGAACCGTAAATGCAAAGAACCTGGTTGCCTTTGCAACGGCTGATGATGATTTCGATTTCGACTTCGGGTATACCGGTAAGATACAGTTTGCTGTCTCTTGTCGTAAGCCGGATTTTGTAGATGCAGGTGATGCAGGCAATGGTATTGAGTGTGATAATGATGCAGCATCTTCATTGGCTTCTCCAAGAACTAAACCACAATTAAGCAACTTTACTTTAATAGGGCCCAACGATGCTCCCAATACAGCAGGAAATCACAATTTTTCAAATCGCTGGAGAAGATCAACTCAGTTTATACTAAGAAATTCAATTTTAATAGGACATCCAGATGCCGGATTCTCCACTGAATCAGATGCTACACTTAATGACTATTATGTAAATAATGTCTCTGAGTTTAAGAACAACCTTGTTCATGCAAGCACACTTCCTTATAAAACAGCAAATGCTGCTATTGCAACCAATGCACAAATACAGGCCAAAGCAGAAGCTGAAGGTTGTATAACACTAGCTAACTCAGCAGCAGCCATGTTAACCAGTCCGTTCTATTCTACCAGCCCTAACTTTTTACCGGCAACTGGTTCACCGGCTTTGACCGGAACAAGTTTCACAGGTATGAATGCTTTCTTTACCAGTACTACTTACCGCGGTGCATTTGGTACTACCAACTGGACAAGCGGATGGTGTAATTGGGATCCACAAAACGCTGCATACTGATTTTGATTGATGCATTATATTTAAACGTCCTGATTAGTCTCAGGACGTTTTTTAATTAATAAGATTAACCTGGTGCAAAAAATGAAATTGAACTATTTAGTGATTATTTGTGTTGCCTTTTTGTTTACAGCCTGTAAAGAAAAAACAGTGAAGATAAATATGCTGCCGGCCCTGCAGCAGAGTGATAGTGCTGTAGTGATGTATTACCACACTCCCGGAAACCCAAGATTCTTTAATATGATAAAGGTGAGGGACAGAATGGTGCTAAGCAGTGTTATTGAAGATGCAAATGACGAGGTGATTACCGCAAAGGATACATGCACTACACAGGGTAAAATATATTTTTATGGTAAGGCAGGTGCTGTTGAAACGGTTTACTTTTCACGGAACAGGGAGTGCATGACTTTATCCTTTATAAGAACCGGTGAAAAGTATTTTACAAACATGAGTAAACAGACTCGGGAGTTGCTGGATAGTTTAGAGAAAAATGTTACAATATTGCCCGGCAGACAGGAATAGATATCAACGCACAGGATGGTAAGCATAAACTATTTCGTAAGATTGTTTATGCAGGTTTGACATTAATTGTCCAACAGCCAGGTCTTCTTTTTGAGGTGTAGGTTCGCAAACAGTATATTTTGATCCGTTGTAAATAATAGGCCTGCCCACCGGCTTCGCAAACTTTACGGCAATTGTTACATGCTCTGGATAAGCAAGTACGATCATCGGCAGATCATAAATTTCTTTGATAAGATAAAAGAACAGAGCTGCCCGGTCTTCACAATCACTTTGGTCGTACAGTAGCGTTTGTTCGGGTGATAATCTTTTCTCGTTGCCAAATACTTTCGTATCCTGTTCAAACATAAAAGCATACCGGGTAAACCGCATCAGGTAATCAACGCCATTCTTTACAGTAAGGCCTTTTACATTTTTCCTGAGTAGGGGAATAAGTGAACTGTAAGTGACCTTGCTAAGCGGTATATTGAAATATGATTCATAATCCACTACCGGGTAGTTGGCAAAAATGGTCTTTATCTGCGGCGTTAGCTTTACCTTGAATCGATAATCAGTTTCCCGGTATTGAAACTGCAGATCTTTATCTTCATAATCAGCAGCATTAAAAACTGGCAATTGGGTTATTTTATACGAGAAAGAAACGGCAGACTCCTTTGCAGGGAAAGAGACCTCAGCAAACTTTTCTTTTTCAAAATCTATATAGCTGCCATAGTCATGATAATTAAGGCAAACATATTGTTTATTGTTTTTAAGGTAATAGGGAATATTGTAGATATTCTCTTTGGTATGCACATAAAACAATAGCTTCTCGCCATTTATCTTCAGGGTAGCATCATAGCCTGAGCTTGAAAGCAAAAACCATTTATATAAAGTGTAGCGGTAATAATTATCCCCTTTGGGGCTTATCTGCTGAGCTGTTTTTCGGATCAGCTGGTAATACAGCCAGTCATCCAGGTTGTTTTGTTTCTTGATGAGGAGTAGCTCCTCCACTAATTTTAGATGATAAGAAGTACTGATAGCTGAATAAAATGATTGAATGGCTTCCCCGGTCAGTGTAGAATCAAAAGGAACCAGTACAGACCTGTCAACTTGCAGGTTCACTGGCTCACCGAAAAAGTCAAACTGAACCGGTAAAGATTTGTCTTGGGCAATACTTGCATTGTTCTGAGAGCCAAGCACAAACAAAAGGGATAATATGATCAGCCTTGTTTTCAAAGTACAGGCAAACTGGTAACATTAAAGCTACAAAAACTTAACAATAAAGTAATATTAAGTTTTCGGGGATCAGTATTTATCCGTGTACCCCGTTTTGCTGGCTTAATCATTAATTAATCCGTTGGTAACAGCAGGATAACAAACAGCAGCCATCTTTACACCAGTTCTTATTATCATCCTTCCATTATTGCTACTGGCAGGTTAGTATTTACTACGGGCAGAGCATAATTTCTCATGCAGTTACCACCCCTGTATTTTCTGGGGTGGTTTTATTTTCTTAATATAGCAGTAAGGATAATCTTTCTTTTCTTTAAGCAACCAACCCTTGGTCTTATGACATTGATCATTTTCCTGGTAGTAGTTCTTTTTTTGCTTGCCATTGCCGACCTGGTAGTAGGTGTCAGCAATGATGCTGTAAACTTCCTAAACTCAGCTATTGGCAGTAAGGTCGCTTCTTTCCGTACTGTCATTCTCATTGCAGCAGCCGGTGTTATTCTTGGTTCTGTTTTTTCGAGTGGTATTATGGAGATAGCAAGAAAAGGTGTCTTCCATCCTGAATTTTTTACACTCGACAAGATCATGTGGATATTCCTCGCCGTAATGCTTACAGATATTGTATTGCTTGATATTTTTAATACACTCGGTCTTCCTACGTCTACTACGGTGTCTATCATCTTCGAATTACTGGGTGCTGCCATGGTAGCAGGAATGTTATTTTCCATTCAAAAGCAGGAACCTGTTTCGGAAATGATGAAGTACATCAATGCAGGCAGTGTGTTGTCTATCATTACAGGAATTTTTCTTTCTATACTTATCGCATTTACACTCGGTATATTGGTGCAGTATCTCTGCAGGCTCATCTTTACATTTAATTACGAAGAAAAATTGAGCCGCTACGGTGCCGTTTTTGCTGGAATTGGAACAACAGTTATTTTTTATTTTCTGCTTATTAAAGGATTGAAGGGTACTACTTTACTTAGTCCTTCGGCAACACAATGGATACAATCCAATACAACACTGATTTTGGGAGTATTGTTTGCCGGCGGCACATTGATCATTTTGGCATTGCAAAAACTTGCCCGCATCAATCCATTAAAGATCGTAGTGCTGATGGGTACTTTTTCACTGGCAATGGCATTTGCAGGTAATGACCTTGTCAATTTTATTGGTATACCTATTACCGGGTTTTTAGCATTTAAGAACTGGCAATCTTCAGGTATACCTGCAGATGAACAATACCAATCCTACCTTGCCAGCAGCGAGGTGATAGTACCTAACTATATGCTGCTGATGGCTGGCATCATCATGGCCCTTACACTTTGGTTCAGCTCCAAAGCAAGAAAGGTGACCGAAACAGAAGTGAACCTCGGCAGCCAGAATGAAGGCGAAGAACGGTTTCAGCCCAATGCTATATCAAGACGAATTGTAAAATCATCCATGCTGCTGGGAAATATATTTTCCGTCATCGTTCCAAAGTCTGTTAGAAGTTATTATGATCTCAGTTTTGCAAAAAGTAAAATACGGCAGGCCACTGTGGTGCATGATAAACCTGCATTTGATATGGTCCGTGCCTCTATTAATCTTGTGCTGGCAAGTGCCATCATTGCATTGGCTACTTCTATGAAGTTGCCGCTCTCTACTACTTATGTTTCTTTTATGGTGGCTATGGGTACATCACTGGCAGATAAAGCATGGGGAAGGGAGTCGGCTGTTTATCGGGTAGCTGGTGTACTCAGTGTCATCGGTGGCTGGTTCATCACCGCTATCATTGCCTTTGCGGTATCTGGTTTGTTTGTATTCATTTTGATCAAAGGAGAATTTATTGCCGTAGTGATCTTGTTACTGTTGGTAAGTATGTATATGGTCTTCTCTCATATGTTGTTTGCAAGAAAAGAAAAGAAGAATAAGACTGATGCAGCAAAATTTAATATGCTGCCTGAAACTGACCAGGACATTTATACCAGTAATAAAAAGGTGATGTTGGAAAATATGGAAGCCTTGTTGCAATCCTATACCAACGTACTAAATGGATTGAAGGAATATGATGCGGCTGTACTGGATAAGGAGTATAAGAACCTGAAAGAAATGGAAGCCTATGGTTTCAGGATGAGGGCACAGAGTATCCGCTTTATAAAGAACCTGGAAACAACAGGACCCGAACCTTCACAATTGCTATTATACAGCACCGACTTTTTACAGGACATCACTTATTCGGCTACAGCCATGAGTGAGGAATGCCTGCACTATATACAGAACCTGCACCGGGAACCGGGAAAGGATTTTCTGCGGGTTACTGAAGAATTGAAACATAAGATGAATGCTTTCTTTACACTTGCTATCGGTGCATTACGGAATGATAATTTTGAAAAGATGGAAGACATCCGCATAGCAAGGGATGATGTTCGGGAATTCATTAACCAGCAACTGGATCGACAGGTAAAGCTGATACAGCAGGAAAAACCCGGAACCAAGCAAGCCATTCTGGAAACCAACATACTGCTGCAAAGCAGGGATATACTCGCCGTACTGCTCCGCATATTAAAGATGTACCGGAAATATGTAAAAAAGAAATAGGCAATTCCATTTCATGCTGCTTTTTGTGGGTAGCTTGCCGCTATAAAAAATAAGCTATGCGTTATTTTGTCTTCGTAGTACTGTTATTGATGTTTGTTTCCTGTAAAGAAAGGTCTGCCATAGGTAACCAACTTTCTGGCAGCGACAGCCTTGTTATTAACTTCAATGAACCCGGTACTATCAATATTGCAAAGACAGTGAATACGACGGAAAGCAAAGCCATTGATAAGCTGGCCCGTTTTGTTGACGAGAAAGAGGCAGGATCTTATAAATGCGGATACGATGGCAACCTTATGTTTTATAAGGATGGCCGGTTGCAAGCTGATGTTTCTTTTAATTATTCAGGTGAGGGCTGCCGTCATTTTATACTGATGCTGAACGGTACATTGACCAGTACTGTCATGGGTAATGAAGCAGCAGATTTTTTAAAGAGCCTGGCGGAAGGGAAGGACTGGTATTAATCTTTTTTCCGGTCCAGTGTAAAACCAACCGTAGTGCCAACATTCTCCTTGCTGCGTACATGTATGGTTTGCCCATGTGCTTCAATAATATGTTTGCAGATGGCAAGGCCAAGACCGCTGCCAGTTGCATCCATACTGCGGCCTTCATCCGTTCGGTAAAAACGTTCAAAGAGGCGGGGCAAGTGTTTTTCCTGTATACCAATACCATCATCAGATATTTCTACTAGAATATGTTTACCATCCGTGAGGTACATACTGGCGGTAAGGTTGCCCCCTTGCCGTCCATATTTAATAGAGTTCTCTACCAGGTTAATGATAACCTGCCGTATCTTTTCTTCATCTGCAAATACGGTGAGGGGTGATTCGCATCCCTTTTTAATGGAGCAACGTATCTTTTTCTCATCTGCTTTTATTGAAAGACTTTCGTATACATCCTTTACCAGGTCCTGTATTACAAAGTTCTGTTTGTATAAAACCAGTTCGCCTCTTTCAAGGCTTGATATTTCATCAAGGTCGTTCAGCAGGTTGGTAAGGCGGTCCACATTTTTCGATGTCTTCTCTAGGAATTTCTTATATACTTCGGGGTTGGCCATGGCACCGGATAATAAAGTATCAACATAACCCTGTATGGCAAAAACCGGTGTCTTGAATTCATGCGACAGGTTTTGCAAAAACTCCCGGCGAAATTGTTCATTGCGTCGCAGCACTTCTATTTCTTTCTTGTTCTCTTCGGCCCATGCTTCCACATCTTCCCGCACTTCATCTATACTTTTTTGCGGCAGTACATATTTATAATAGGTTTCTTCCTTGCGGCTGGCCTTGGTCTGGTAAATGAATTTGTAAATGAGTTTGATCTTGCGGTAGATGAACCGTTCCAGTATAAAAGAGATAAGTATATAAGCTCCGCTAAACAATATGATAAGTGCACCGGCAGCCCAAAGCCAGCTTTTTTCTACAAAATAAACCAGCACACTTACAGGAAATGCAAGAATAAAAGCAGTGAACGCAGCCAGTTGCCGGGGAGAAATATTTTTAGTGGAGAACATGATTACGAAGGTACAAGGAACAAGAAACATGGGACAAGAAAAACAAGGGACAAGAGACAGCTTTGAAATAGTAAGGTGTTTATAAAATATTACGACTTGTACCCTGAGCCTTGAACCTTGTGCCTTACTTTAAAGTTCAAACTTATACCCCACACCTTTCACCGTTGTTATACAATCAATACCCATCTTCTGTCTTATCTTACGGATATGTACATCAATGGTGCGGTCGCCTACAATTACTTCTTTGCCCCATACAGCATTCAATATCTCATGCCTCAGAAATACACGGCCGGGTTTCAATGCTAATAGATAAAGGAGTTCAAATTCCTTCTTCGCCAGGATGATCTCTTCATCTCCGATCTTTACAACGAATCTTTCGGGGTCAATGGTAAGATTTTCAATAGTGAGGATCCTGTTATCTGGTTTATCCACCCGGCGGAAGAGGGCATTTACCCTGCTCAGGAATACTTTAGGACTAACAGGTTTGCTTACATAATCATCGGCACCGGTTTCCAATCCCTTTATATGTGTGGCTTCATCATTTACGGCTGTAAGGAAAATAATAAGAGTGTCTTTAAAAACAGGTTGTGCTCTCAGCAATCTGCACACTTCTACACCATTCTTGTTCGGCATCATCACATCCAATACGATCAGATCGGGTTGGTTCCGCTTGGCTTTTTCGAGGGCTTCATCACCGTCCTTCGCCGTTATCACATCATATCCCTCTTTGTCAAGGTTGAACTTCAGTATCTCAAGAATGTCCGGTTCGTCATCAGCTATCAGTACTTTCCGGGCTTTGGTTTCCATGCAGGTTTAATTTTTGCAAACCTAAAGGGAAATTATTGGGCAATGAAATCCTGCCGCACCTGTTTACCTATACTTAATAATTAGATAATATGGAGAAGAAGGCATGGTCTGTGCAATAATAAATTATAACAGCAAGGCAGCTATATGAAGTATAAAGCCGTCAATATCAATGTTAAACTACCCGGAAGTCCGTTTAATTATGCCTTTGTAACTTTGACATCTGAATGTATAGAATGAGTGTGAAATATAGCCTTATCCTGAGTTTTGTGTTATCCGTAACCACAATGGCAACCGCCCAGGGTGTTAGCACAGCAGATACTTTAAAGATCCCTACAGGTTATAAGCCTGAATTCAAGCGGCAGATCAATCATGATAAGATTGATGCAGAACAGAAAGCCATTCTAGCTTCAGATGGCAAGACAGATAAAATGTTCACTCCCTCTGGTGATGACCACATAAATTTCCTCGTTACCCAGGCATTGGTAAAGAAAGTGGACAATCTGCAATACCTCGTAGAAAGCGATACCATCTTTGACCACCGCTTGAAAGTGAATTATCTCTACGGGCTTGAAAATGTGCTAAAGTACTTTAAAATAACCTGGAAACAGAACTCAGATAAACGGGTCAGTCCTGCAAGTCTGCCAAAGATCATTGCTTCATATGAAGAGTGTATGAAGAAAGACAGGAATGGTCAATCAATCGAAAGTATCATCAGTAAACTTTCTTATGAAGAAGGTAATGCTGTATTGGGGGCTAACATATTTGATAAAAATCCAGGTTTTACACTCTCTAAGAATCAACTGGTACTGAAGTATTGTATTCAGCACCCGCATAAAATGCTGGCTACATTACTGGATAATCCTAAAATGCCTTTTGCCGACAGCCTTATCAGAGCAATGGATAAAAGAAAATATGCAAGACAGTTGTATGATTTTTCACAGGCGAATAACCATCTTGGCTACCTTATCAGGAATATCACCGATGACATGTTCATTAAAACAGTAGTAAGCATGGCCCGCAGCAAAAGCGGACAGCAATACTTCCCCTTCCTGGATAATATTGTAAATGGTAAAATGACCATTGCTGATATTGATAAAGTGAAAGATGATTCATTGCAGTATTACCGCCTGCTGGTAAAAACGCAGATGGATTATGTGCAAAGAGCAATCAACAAAGACACAGCTTTTGAATTTAAAGCATTACAGGAAAGGTTGGTGAAGAAAGCTAAAGAAGGTTTTGTCAACATCATCAATGGGCTGCATAATGAAAGTGCGGAAGTAAGGTTCAGAAGTATTCAACCATTAACGGCTGAGGAATTATATTATCTAGCTGTATCATCAGATGGGTCTATTTATACTTCCAGTTTTGTAAAAGGGGTTTTTCCTTTGATGATGAAGAAAGCAAATAACCGTGGCGATTCTTTATTAATGAGCCTTCACTTTGATAAATACAGGAAGTTCATCAAAATGTCAGCAGGCTTTAATACACTCAGCACTTTCTTAAGTTCTTTCCCTGCAAAGAAGAACCCGGATGAAGAAAGTGATGCAGAGAAACTGATGAAGGCCTTTGTAGGAAAACTGGAACAGGGTAATGGCCTGGAAGATGGAGTAGATGTGGCAGATTCTTATGCAAGCATCGTAGAAACTATAAAGCCGTTGGCCAATGAAATGCTGAAGAATGTACAACTGAATTATGAACGCAATAAGAAAGCAGGAAATAAAAGCGGAATGGCCATTTACAATATCCTGAACAAACTATTCCTTTCAGCTGATTCAGTTAACAATATTGATCTTACTAAGGAGTTAGGAATTCCGCCGGTGTATGAAGTGCCGTATAAATCGTTGGTGAATGATAGCGGCAATGTCATCATGCAGGTATTTTTCTATGGTGATAAGGACGGGCAGGGAATATTCCGGGGCTTCGTGGGAATGTTCAGCAACAGCAACTGGAAAATAGATGGAAGTAATAGCCAGTGGGTAAAGATTTCTTCTGCAAAAGGAAAACCGGTTACCATTTTTGCCAACAGAGCTTTGCCCGAAGAAGGAGGCGAAGACGAAAAAGCTCAGAAGGCATTGCAGGAATACATGGAGAAGAATAAGTTCTATCCTACAGTAACAATACATCGTGGTCATAGTTATTATGCAGATGCCACAATTAGCCAGATGTTCCCAACATCCAAGATCGTATTCCTGGGTTCCTGCGGTGGTTATCACCTTGTGCATGATGTACTGGCAAAGGCAGAAGATGCACACATCATTGCATCCAAACAGATCGGTGCTACAGAAGTGAACCGTCCTTTCTTTCAGTTATTGACAGATAAAGTAAGGAACGGCAATAACATTGATTGGATACCTTTCTGGAAGGAGTTAGATAAAATGATCGTTGCAAAAGAATTTGAAGATTACATTCCCCCTTATAAAAACCTGGGTGCTTTATTCATCAAGGCGTATAAAATTGCTATGGAAGATGAAGATGATAAACGGGCATTTTAATCGCTTCCTTATTTCTACATTTGCTGATGTCTTTCATTCGTACAATTATTTAACTACACAACTTGTCTTCAGCAACCAGTAAAACTTTTTTCGACTTCGGTTTATTAAGAAGGGTGTTTCAGTATGCGGCACCGTATAAAAATAAATTCTACCTGTCGGTGGTACTGGCAATTTTATTAGCTGTTTTTACACCAGTCAGGCCATTACTGATTCAGCTTACAGTTAATAAATACATCACCAATAATATGGCAGATATGGTGGTTCGAATCACTCTGATACAGATTGGCCTGATACTGGTAGAAACTGCTTTGCGATTTCTTTTCACATTCACCACTGCTTTATTGGGGCAATCTGTTGTTCGAGACCTTAGGGTGAATGCTTATAAAAAGATATTGAACCTGAACCTTACACAATTTGACCGGACACCCATCGGCACATTAACTACAAGGACCATTAATGATATAGAATCCATCAATGATATTTTCTCTGATGGCCTCGTTCCTATTATTGCAGACCTGCTTTCTATATTTTGTGTACTTGGTTTTATGTTTTGGACAGACTGGCAACTTACATTAATGGCTTTGATACCATTTCCTGTTATCATTATTGCTACCTATTATTTCAAAGAAAGCATCAATAAATCATTTTTAAAAGTAAGGAATGCTGTAGCTAATTTAAATGCATTTGTTCAGGAGCATCTTACTGGTATGTTCGTAGTACAGGCATTTGCTGCAGAAGATAGGGAGTTTGAGAAGTTTAAAAAGATCAATAAGGAACATCGTAATGCAAATATTAAAGCCATCTTCGCTTACTCTGTATTCTTCCCGGTGGTGGAAATCATTCTTGCAATTTCTATTGGTCTTATTGTTTGGTATGGGGCAGGCCAACGTACAGAAGCTGGTACCATCATCTCCTTTATTCTTTGCCTCAACTTGCTTTTCCGTCCGCTACGGGTATTGGCAGATAAATTCAATGTATTGCAGATGGGTATCATTGCCAGCGAAAGGGTTTTTAAAGTAATGGATATAAAAGATGTGGCAGACGATAACGGAACGTATACCCCCAATGCTGTAAAAGGCAAGATTGAGTTTGACAAAGTAAGTTTTGCTTACATAGAGAATAATTATGTGCTTAAGGATATTTCCTTTTCAGCAAACCCGGGAGAAACTATAGCAATTGTTGGCCATACAGGTAGTGGCAAGAGTACGATTGTAAGTTTATTAAACAGGCTTTATCATATTCAAAAGGGTTCAATTAAGATTGATGATGTTAATATAGAAGACTATAAACTAGATGCATTGCGTAAAAATGTAGGAGTGGTGCTGCAGGATGTTTTTCTTTTCTCCGGTTCAGTAATAGATAATATTACATTGAGAAACCCGGATATTTCAAAAGAAAAAGTAATAGAAGCAGCAAAAATGATCGGCATGCATGATTTCATAATGCGGCTGCCGGGAGGATATGATTATAATGTAATGGAAAGGGGTGCTACACTTTCATTGGGTCAGCGGCAGTTGCTATCTTTTATCAGGGCAATGTTATACAAACCATCTATACTCATACTGGATGAAGCCACTTCATCGGTAGATACAGAAAGTGAACGGCTGATACAGCATGCTATAGATACATTAATAGAAGGCAGGACATCCATCGTTATTGCTCACCGGCTTTCCACCATTCGCAAAGCCAGCAAAATAATTGTACTGGATAAGGGTGAGATCAAAGAAATGGGTACTCATGATGAGTTGTTGCAAAAAGGCGGCTTTTACAGTCGTTTGCATGATCTGCAATTTGAAAAGGGAAATAAACTTTAACCAGCCCGGCTAATTATATGACACTGATTTCCATTAATATGTGATCAGCTAATGAAGCCTGATTTCATATACATTCATTTTGAAGAGTAATTCAATAAATTCCTTTCATTCGGGGTTCGATTTCACTCTTGCATCCTTATCTTTGCGCCAAATTTCGGGATAGGTATGGTAGTACAACGTTTCAAATCCTTTACTGTAGCGGTTTTCAGCTTATTTTTCTTGTTCAATTCTATGTCGGCGTTTGCTGGTGGGGGTGAAGGTGAAAAGGATGGCGAAAAAAAAGAAGGGTTTGATGCTGCCAAAGTGATTTTCGGCCACGTTTTAAACGGCCATGAGTTTCACTTTATGGATATCAATGGCAAGCCTGTCGGAATTCCCCTACCTATAATATTATATTCTCCGCAGAAAGGATTTACCAGTTTCATGTCATCAAAATTTGAACATGGACACCATGATTATCAGGGGTACAGAATGCTCACTGAGCACTCTATTCATGAAATGGGTCTTGATCCGAAAAAGTTTGCTGAAGGAGATATTGTAGCCGTAACTGCCGAGGGTAAACTAGATGCAACTGTAAAAATTTACGACATATCGCTTACCCGTAATGTAGTACAAATGCTTCTGGCATTGATCATCTTCGTATGGATCATGCTTCGTATCGCTAAAAGATATAAAAGCGGGGTAGGTGTTACTACTGCTCCAAAGGGTTCACAAAGTTTATTGGAGCCGGTCATAACTTTCGTTAGAGATGAAGTGGCAAAGCCAAATCTTGGTCATAAGTATGAGAAGTACCTGCCATTTCTGTTAACGATGTTCTTCTTTATTCTTATTAATAATATTTTCGGATTGATACCGGGTTCTGCAAACGTAACCGGAAACATAGCTTTTACCCTGGTACTAGGTGTAATTTCATTTATAGTTATACTTTTTAGTACAAACAAGCATTATTGGGGTCATATTTTCAATCCGCCGGGAGTACCCTTAGGTGTAAAGTTCATTCTGGTACCGGTGGAATTTCTGAGTGTATTCATTAAGCCGTTTGCATTAATTATTCGTTTGTTTGCCAATATGGTGGCGGGTCACATTATTATTATTTGTTTAATATCGTTGATTTTCATTTTTGGAAAACTTAGTTCTGTTGCAGGTTGGGCTGCATCACCATTGTCAGTTGGGTTTACCATCTTCATTTACTTTATTGAAGTGTTGGTTGCTTTTTTACAGGCATTCATCTTCACCATGCTTACAGCTGTGTTTATAGGGCAGGCATTAGAAGGAGAACATCACGACGAAGCTCATGCACATGCATAAACGATTTAAGGTTGTATTGTTTTTTTAATATATAAAAAGTAGAAAAATGGATTTATTAAATGTGATTTTGTTGGAAGCTACCGCTAATGCCGGTGGTGCAATTGGTGCAGGCCTTGCTGCAATCGGTGCTGGTATCGGTATCGGATTGATTGGTAAAGGTGCTGTTGAAGCAATTGCCCGTCAGCCTGAAGCATCTAATGATATCCGTGCAAACATGATCCTTACAGCTGCCCTTGTAGAAGGTGCTGCCCTGTTTGCCATTATCGTAGGCTTCCTTGCAATGGTATTATAATCATTGCCACAAAAAATTACTGCATCCAAAGCACAGGGCGGAGGGTGCAGTATTTAATCTGAAACAAGAAATTGATATAAACAATGAAACTTCTTACTCCCGAATTTGGTTTGCTTATATGGACCTTAGTGGCCTTCCTAGTAGTATTCTTTATTTTAAAGAAAATGGCTTGGCCGGCAATTATAAAAGGTCTTCGTGACAGGGAAAATTCAATCTCTGAATCGCTAGCCACTGCACAGAAAGTAAAAGAGGAAATGGCGCAGATGAAAAGTGAGAACGAAGCATTGCTGGCCTCTGCCCGTGAAGAAAGAGCCATTATGCTGAAAGAAGCAAGAGAGACCAAAGAGAAAATGATCAACGATGCGAAAGAGCTTGCCAAGACGGAGGCTAATAAGATCATCTTAGAAGCACAGGCAGCTATTGAAACTCAAAAGATGAGAGCAATGATTGATGTGAAGAACCAGGTAGGTAAGTTGGTGATAGAAGTAAGTGAAAAAGTGCTGAGAAAAGAATTAGGAAACAAAGAAGCACAGGAAGCTCATATTAAAGGGCTGGTTGACGGAGTAAAATTGAACTAATTAAAGAATTGAAATGCCAAACCCACGTTTAGCAACAAGATACGCAAAAGCCTTACTTGGCCTGGCTGTAGAAAAAGGACAGCTGGAACAGGTATATGCTGATATGCAATGGATACAGGCGGTATGCAAAAGCAACCGTGACTTTGTGAACCTGCTTCGTAGCCCTATTATTACTGCAGATGTAAAGAAAAAGATCATTGATGCAGTTACTGCCGGTAAACTGAATGAAATGACGATTGCTTTTATGAGATTATTGACTACAAAGGGCAGGGAGAGTAATTTACCTGAAATAAGTGGTGCTTTTATTGATGCGTACAAAGCAGAAAAAAATATTCATACTATTAAATTAACAACTGCTGCACCTTTGACGGATGCAACAAAGATTGCCATTGTAAACCAGGTAAAAAAATCAGCAGGATTTGAGAAGATAGAATTAGAAGAAAAAGTGAATGAAGACCTGATTGGTGGTTTTGTTTTGCAGATTGGAGATAAGCTGATTGATGCAAGTATTGCCTACGATCTGAAAGCAATAGCAAAGCAGTTTGAGAACAATGACTTTGTTTATAAGGTAAGATAAAAGTTGAATAGAATTACCGGACGATGAAGAGTGCGACGCAACGAAAGATCATAGTAGCACAGGTGCCGGGTAACAAAAAATAAAAAACAGAAAATAAAATAATATGGCAGAGATTAAACCAGATGAAATATCAGCGATACTGCGCCAGCAGTTGAGCAACTTCAATGCTTCTGCAGACCTGGAAGAAGTAGGATCTGTATTGCAGGTTGGTGATGGTATTGCCCGTGTGTATGGATTGGGTAATGTTCGCTACGGTGAACTGGTAGAGTTTGAGAACGGTGTAAAAGCTATTGCATTGAACCTTGAGGAAGATAATGTGGGTGTGGTATTGATGGGTGAAAGCGGAAATATTAAAGAAGGGGCTAAAGTAAAGCGTACTGGCCAGATCGCTTCTATTAAAGTAGGAGAAGGAATGGTAGGCCGAGTTGTAAATACACTTGGTAACCCTATTGATGGTAAAGGTCCTATCACTGGTGAGTTGTATGAAATGCCACTGGAAAGAAAAGCACCGGGTGTTATTTTCCGTGAGCCTGTTAAAGAACCATTGCAAACTGGTATTAAAGCAATTGATGCGATGATCCCGATTGGTCGTGGACAACGGGAATTGGTTATCGGTGACCGTCAGACTGGTAAAACCGCTATTTGTGTTGACACTATCATCAACCAGAAAGAATTTTTTGAAGCAGGTAAACCTGTGTATTGTATATATGTGGCAATCGGTCAGAAAGCATCTACCATTGCCGGTGTAATGCAAACACTGCAAGATGCCGGTGCAATGCAGTACACAACAATCGTTGCGGCGTCTGCATCAGATCCTGCGCCATTACAGTTCTATGCACCATTTGCCGGTGCTGCAATTGGTGAGTTTTTCCGTGATACCGGTCGCCCCGCTTTGATCATTTATGATGATTTATCAAAACAAGCCGTGGCATACCGTGAGGTTTCATTGTTGTTGCGTCGTCCTCCGGGTCGTGAAGCATATCCGGGAGATGTATTCTATCTGCATAGCCGTTTATTGGAAAGAGCTGCAAAAGTTATTAATGATGATGCTGTGGCAAAGAACATGAACGATGTGCCAGATAGTATTAAGCATTTGGTAAAAGGTGGAGGTTCATTGACTGCTTTACCAATTATCGAAACACAGGCAGGTGACGTATCAGCTTATATCCCAACCAACGTAATCTCAATTACTGATGGTCAGATATTCCTGGAAACAAACCTGTTCTTATCCGGTATTCGTCCGGCTATCAACGTAGGTATCTCAGTAAGCCGTGTGGGTGGTAATGCACAGATCAAATCAATGAAGAAAGTAGCCGGTACATTGAAATTGGACCAGGCCCTTTACCGTGAGCTGGAAGCCTTCTCTAAGTTTGGTGGTGACCTGGATGCTGCTACCAAAAATGTAATTGATAAAGGTGCCAGAAACGTTGAGATATTAAAGCAACCTCAATATTCTCCTTTCCCTGTAGAAAAGCAAGTAGCAATTATTTACCTGGGTACAAATGGTTTGATCAAAGATGTGCCGGTAAAAAGAGTGAAAGAGTTTGAAGAACACTTCCTGATGGAAATGGATAACAAACTACCTGAAGTGATGGCAGAGTTTAAGAAAGGGAATTTACCTGAAGACGGTTTAAAGAAGATGGTAGAATTGGCTAATAGCCTGATACCTCAATACAAGTCATAAGTAAAGTTTATACCTAAATAAGATCAGGCGAACCTTTTAAATCGGGTTCGCCTTTTTTATTTGTTGAATATAATTCTGCAAATATCGAGATACAAATGATTGAAGGCTAGTAGAAATCGTAAAAACACTACAGTATATACGGTTTTATTTGAGAAATAGTACGCAAAAAACTTGCAAGTAAAAAAACTGCGTATTATGTTTGTGTTAGAATCGAACAATCCCTTAGAAAACGACGAAATCCGACCCCTGAAACAAACTACTCTCAATAGGAGATTTACCTCCTGTCTGTTTCAATAACTTAAATCGGTTTTCAACGTGAACTTAAGGACGGCTTAAATGAGCCTTCGAATATACCCTACACCCTAAAGTGAAAACGATGAAAACACTTCTAAACAGTAAAGTAAAAATTTTTAAGCTTCTGATACTATTGTCATTTAACTTATTTCATAAATCTGTAAATAGCCAAACATTCCCCTACCTAAGCTTTACAAATGCTACATTGCAAAGTGGAACACCTTTGCAGCAAGGTGCAGTTTATAAATTCACAAATATTAAAACCGGTGTAGATGCATTTGTAACAATTCAAAGTCTAATGAATGGGGCAATGGTTACTAATATTGATCAATTCGGCGGAGTGGGATATGATGGTGGTTTTCAACCTATTGTTAGTTCTGTAACTACTGGAAGCCCAAATTCATATGCAAGATTTCTTATTGAGTTTAAAAACACAGATGGATCAGTTTATACCTTCCCTAATCTTGCAACCACAGGGTTAGACATTGATGGAACAACCTTAAGCGTATTAGAATATTGTAGAATTAATATGAATGGAGGCACTGTTGCATACCAAAGCACAACACCTGAAATTTCTGTTATTCAAAATGGCAGCTTATTCACAAGTACAAACATTGCAGGGAACAATGTTTCAGGTATTGACAGCACCAAAAAGGAAGTAATGTTTACTGTGAGAAATAGTAATGTTTCATCATTAACTATCGATTTTGGTACTATTTATACATCTGGATCTGGTGCTAGGAACTTTTCTGCATTTTTTGGTGATTTTCAATATCCCAATATGAAGATATTGCCAGTAAAGCTTGTTTCTTTTACAGCCACATTGAATAATAAAAATACTGAATTGAAATGGACCACCTCAAGTGAAATTAACGTTAGTCACTTTGTGGTTGAAAAAAGTACTGATGGTATTAACTTCAACGAAGTAGGAGTAGTGTTTGCCTACGGAACTGCATCAAGCATTACAAACTACAATTTCACAGATCATTTAGGAAATGTTCAGTCAGGTATATTTTATTACAGGATACGATCTGTAGATATTGACGAGAAGAGTGAGCTTTCTCAAACCCGAATGGTAAGACTAAGCTCTAAGTCAGATAAAACAATCTCCATTACGGCATTCCCTAACCCGGTTCAAAATGAGCTACGAGTTACAATTCCTGCAAACTGGCAAAATAAAAAAGTAGTTTATGAATTATATTCCTCAAACGGAATAATGGTAAACAGGATGGAAAAAGCAAACAGCAGCCAGACAGAATCTTTCAGCGTTAATAATTTGAGCTCAGGTACGTACTTCGTACTAGTAAAATGTAACGGCGCAACAGCACAACAAAAAATCGTAAAACAATAATTTTCATTAGTATTAAGGGTATAACCCGTCCTGGTCCCAGGATGGGTTTCTTTAAATCAATTCTAAAGTGTAATCGTAAAAACACTACAGTATTTACGGTTTTATTTGAGAAATAGTACGCAAAAAACTTGCAAGTAAAAAAACTGCGTATTATGTTTGTGTTAGAATCGAACAATCCCTTAGAAAACGACGAAATCCGACCCCTGAAACAAACTACTCTCAATAGGAGATTTACCTCCTGTCTGTTTCAATCTTACAAATCGGTTTTCATAGTTGACTTAAGGGAAGCTAAAAAGCTTCGATCATACCCTACACCCTAAAGTGAAAACGATGAAAAAGATTGTACCATTACAAAAAATTGTAAACTACCTGGTAGTAGTTATTGCAGTTATTTATTCAACAGGAGTATTTGCACAAACTTATACTACCATTGCTAATGGTTCATGGACCAGTGCAGCAACTTGGCAAGGCGGAGTTGTTCCTAATGCTGGCAATATTCCAACAACAGCTGTTATAAATATTAAACATGTAGTTACAATTACGGGTTCAAATATTTTAAATAATGGTACTATTAATATAGCCAATCCCGGAGGTTTATCTCCAAGATTGATTGTGGCATCAGGATTAACGTTTACAAATGCTTCAACGGGTAAAGTTTATATTAATAATGCAGAGTATCGTCAATACCGATTTATTGGTGCTGGTGAATCGGGCACACCTCAAACCGGCTCTTTTATAAATGCAGGTGGTTATGTGGAAATAAGGAACAGTTATGTAGAGGTAGCAGAAAATTTTGAAAATAAGAATTGGGGATCAAGAAAATTATATAATACATCTGTCACTTTAGGTAAAGACTACAATCAAAATTCAAATTCAATTGATACATTATTATATAGCTCAGTTTCGGTAGGCTGGCATAATACAGGTGATTTTATGATCACGGGTAGCAATATTCATTTTCAAGATGTAAAAGTTCAAGTTGCAAGTGCACTTGGAGTTTTTAAACTAAGTGGAGTTAATGCCAATGGAACCATTGAAAATATTACTTTAAAAAATCATAAAACAAATATTACAGGTGGTGGCACCATTTCTGTGATGAACTCAGCAAACACAGCAGGTGGCCTGTTTTTGAATTCGTATTGTGTTGCTACCCCAGTCAACTATATCCCAAATGGTAAAGTTTCAGGATCACAAACGTCTAGCTGCTCTATTTTAAATTTTCCAGCACCTTTAATGGCATCTCTGACACAAAATATTTTCGATTTTACTGCTAATCCCGTTTTGATTTCAGGGACAGATAAGCAGACAGGTGCTGTATATAAATATGAAAGTGTAGCACCGGGGATGGATGTTCATGTTCAGATTGATAGTTTAGTAAATGGAGCAAAAGTGGCTATTGTGGATGATAATGGAGCTGGCGTTGGTTTTATTGAAGGTTTTCAACCTCATATAACTCCTGGTGGCGGGATAGGTACTTTTTATGCAGTATTTACTCTTCGTAATATGATTACCGGAACTAATATCCCATTATCATTAAGTTCATTTACTTTAACAGCACTTGATATAGATGGTAATTCCAGTTTAAGGGAGTTCAATGAAATTGGAATGGGTACAGGCGCCACTGCTGCTTACGTAAATAATAACCCAGGCATTCAGATTACACAGCCAACAGCTGGTAGTTTCAGAGGAACTAATATAGATAATAAAACAGTTAATGGAATTGATACAAGTGCAAAACAATACATGTTTACGGTTTCTAATACTAATCTATCATCATATACAGTGAAAGTAGGAATGATCATATCAAGCAATACAACAGAAACCCGTAAATATAGTATGGTAACCAGAGGTTTTGTTTATCCTCAAATGACGACATTGCCTGTAAAAATGGAATCCTTTACTGCCACATTAAATAATACAGTAAAAAAAGTGGATCTAAAATGGATAACAGCCACAGAAGAGAATGTTAGTCATTTTGTAGTAGAAAAAAGTTTTGATGGAGTGAATTATAGTGACGCTGGTCTTGTGTTTGCTTTCGGAAATACAACTACTAATAAGAGCTATACTTTGAAAGATGATGTAAGTACAGTTCAATCTGGTGTAATTTATTATCGTATTCGTACGGTTGATAATGATGGTAAGTTTGAATTTTCTTCAGTTCGGGTTATCAGGATTTCAAAGCAGGCAGAAAATGCAATCAATATTGTTACTTATCCAAATCCTGCTAGTACGCAACTAAATATTACGTTGCCTTCTGGCTGGCAAAATAAGAAAGTGATGATTGAGCTTTTTAATGCTAACGGACAGGTGGCCAAAAGAATTGAAAATTTCAGCAGTAGCCAGACTGAAACAATCAATATAGGCAATTTGCAACCTGGCTTTTATATTGTACGGGCAATCTGTGATGGCGCAACAGCACAACAAAAAATCGTAAAACAATAATTTTCATTAGTATTAAGGGTATAACCCGTCCTGGTCCCAGGATGGGTTTCTTTTTGTAAAAACAATTTGGTTTATATTATAAACTACTTTATGTTTGTGCTCCAAATCTGATTTATTATATGAACTGGTTTAAAAATTTCATACTGATTATTCTTTTTACCGGAACCTTTCAAACGGTTTTTTCACAAGTAACTATTAAAGGGACAGTAAGAGATAACAAGAACAATCCTGTTGGCGGGGCCAGCATTACATTAAAGGATACATATGATGGCGCCACTTCAGATTCAGCCGGAAATTATTCATTTAAAACAACTGAAAAAGGCCAGCAAATTCTTGTAATCACTAACCTTGGTTACAAGCCGTTTGAGCAAACGGTAAAATTAGAGAGTGGTGTATTAACCATAGATGCATCACTGAAACAAGAGATTACAGAACTTACCGCAGTGGTCCTTACTGCCGGAACATTTGAAGCCAGTGACAGGAAAAGAGCATCTGCAGTTTTAGACCCAATAGATATTGTAACAACTGCAAGTGCCAATGGTGATATTACAGGGGCTTTAAAAACATTACCTGGTGCACAACAGGTTGGCGAAAGCGAAGGTCTTTTTGTTCGAGGTGGTACGGCTGCAGAAACAAAAACATTTATAGATGGAACTTTAGTTAATAATTTCTTTTACAGCAGTGTTCCCAACATTGCACAGTTCGGCCGATTTTCTCCTTTTATTTTTAAAGGAACTGTTTTCAGTACTGGTGGTTATTCTGCATTATATGGCCAGGCACTTTCATCTGCGTTGATCCTGGAATCAATTGATTTGCCTGAACAAACTTCTGCAAACATTGGTCTCACTGTTTTAAGCGGTAGTGCTGGTTACCAGCACCTCGCAAAAAATAAAAAGTCATCATGGGGGGCTAGTTATGGCTATACCGATCTTAGTCTTGCATTTGCTGTGATAAAACAAAGGCAGGATTATTCAAAAGTTCCTGCTTATCATAACCTGGATGCTAATTTCAGGATCAAGACTTCAAAGACAGGCATGTTAAAATATTATGGTTATTTCAGCAGCAACAGACTTGGCTTTACTACTAACAGTCTCGACTCATTGGGTTATCTTGACAAGTTCTCAATAAAGAACAGTAATCTCTACCACAATCTTTCATGGAAAGAAAACTTACCTAAACGCTGGAAAATAAATATCGGTACATCCTTTACAAATAACAGGGATGATATTAACAGCGTTATGCAGGACCAGAATAAGAACGATGTGCAACTGACAGGGCTTGAGTTTAAAAAGTTTGCTATAAAAACAAAGGGGAATTACTTTAATTCAAGAGTAATGTTAGAAAAAAAACTGAAAGGTCTTAGTGCTGTTCGTTTTGGAGGCGAGTATAATTATAGCAATGATCATCTCACATATACTGCTTATGATAACCAGCAATATCCCAATAACGTAAAAGAGCATATTAAGGCATTTTTTGCCGAAGGGGATGTATATGCTACCAATGACCTGGCTATAAAAGGAGGCTTGCGAATGGAGCATTCTTCAATTCTTGATAAAGCTAATATTGCACCCCGTCTTTCATTGGCGTATAAACTTGGAAAAGGAACACAGGCTTCTCTTGCATATGGGATTTTTTATCAAAACCCAGAACGCCGTTACCTGCCATCGCCCAATGCTTTGGATTTTATGAAGGCAACTCATTATATTGCCCAGTTTCAAAAAGTAGTAAACCAACAATCATTCCGTGCTGAAGTTTTTTACAAAAAATATGACAACCTGGTTAAAACCAGGAATGTGAATTTTGCTGAATCCGCTATTAATAATAATGGCTTTGGGGATGCCAAAGGAATTGAATTTTTCTGGAGAGACAAAAAGACAATTAAGAATTTCGATTATTGGATTTCTTATTCGTACCTGGATACTGAAAGAGACTTCTTAAACTTTCCGTTTGCCATTACTCCCAATTTTGCAGCAAAGCATACAGCTTCCGTGGTAACAAAGAAATTTATTCAGAAACTAAAATCAAACCTGAACATAGCATATAACTATGCAAGCGGACGACCGTATTATAATATCGGTTTTGATGGAAGCAATTATAAGTTCAACGACAGGGGAACAATTCCTGACTATCACAACGTAAGTTTATCGGTTAACTATCTTCCTTTTATTGGAAAAGAAAATCCAAAATCATTTGCTGTGTATGTACTGCAGATAAGTAATATTTTCAATATCAGGCAAACTTATGGATATCAATACTCCTATAACGGATTTAGGAAAGAAGCAATAGTGCCCACTTCAAGGATGTTTGTATTTATCGGTGCATTTATAAGTTTTGGAGTAGACAGGAGTGATGAAGTGATCAATAACGGGTTGTAAAAAGATTATACATGAATTACTATCTTCTTTTAAAAGCAATACACTTATTGGCAGTTGTAGCTTTTCTGGGAAAAATCATAACAGGACTTTTCTGGATGAGGTTTGCGATGAGAACTAACAACTTCGCTATCATTCATCACACTGCTAAAGGTATTATCAGGTCGGACAGGTTGTTTACTATTCCTGGCGTTATTATTATTACTGCAGGGGGCTTACTTGCAGCCATTTATGCAGGAATTCCGTTATTAAGAACTGGTTGGATTTTCTGGCCGATTGTTTTGTTTTCATTATCCGGAATACTATTTGGCTGGAAAGTGGCACCACTGCAATCCAAAATGAAAAAGTACCTGGATACAAGTGTTGCCAATGGAGATTATAACGATAAGCAATTCACGGGTTTGTTAAAGCAATGGGAGCTTTGGGGAATCATGGCTTTGCTTACACCAATTCTTGCTTTTTTTATGATGATCTTAAAATGGCCCTTGTTAAGTCCATTGGTAGATTAATTCGAACAAAAAATTTTAACAATAAAAACCACTACAATGAAAAAAGGATTATTTCTTATTGCAGCTTCAATATTGATGACTGCTACATTTGCGCAAACAGATAAGTATATTAAAGCAATGGAGTCTAAAGTTGCTATGCTGGATTCCAACAATACAGCACAGGCATACAAAGATCTTGCTAACTCATTTGAAAGGATTGCAGATGCTGAAAAAACAAAATGGGAACCTTACTATTATGCTGCATACTGTACTGTAATGGCAGGAAACCTGTCAATGCCACAAGATGGTAGCTTTGGTGATAACTCTTCTATAACAGACCCGTTGGCAGATAAAGCAGAACAACTGGCAAATAAAGCAGATGCCATTAACCCTGATAACTCAGAAATTTATTGCTTGTATAAAATGGTTCACTCTCTCAGAATGATGGGCAACCCGATGGCCCGGTATATGACCGATGGAACAAAAGCTGCCACAGCTTTGGCAAAAGCAAAATCACTGAACGAAAATAATCCAAGGGTTTATATTCTGGAAGGGCAGGATAAGTTTTATACACCCGAACAATTTGGCGGAAGCAAAGAAGAAGCAAAAAAGTTATTTGAAAAAGCCAATGAAATTTTTATGGTAAGTAAACCTGGCAGTAGCATTGACGTGCAATGGGGCAGAGGGACAATTAGTTATTTTTTGTCACAGTATAAGTAGATGTCTTTTATTAAAGAAGAAAACCTTTTTTATCAATCAATAACCGGATCATGTCAGACGTAAAATTTTCTCCTGAACAAAGCCTTCAGCTTATTCAGTCCATGATAAGTAAAACAAAACAGGATATGTCGGATAATGGAATTTATTTCCTTGTTTGGGGCTGGCTTACATTTTTTGCCTGTACAGCTCAATTTATTCTGAAGCATGTTTACGAATATGAAAAGCATTATCTCGTATGGAGTGTTATTGTCATTGGTGTCATATTCTCAGTTTACCAGGGTTCAAAGGAGGACAGAAAAAGCAAGGTAAAAACATACATAGGTGAAAGTATGAAATACCTGTGGACAGGAATGGGTATCAGTTTTTTTGTATTAAGTATGATCTTGTCAAAAATAGGTTGGGCATTTTCTGTTTTTCCTTTTTTCATTCTTTTATATGGCCTTGGCACATTTGTTTCTGGCTGTATACTACGTTTCAGACCATTGATAATTGGCGGCATCATTGCCTGGGGACTTGCCATTGGCTCAGTATATGTGAGCTATGATTACCAGATGCTTTTCGGTGCTGCCGCTATCCTGTTCAGTTATATTATCCCAGCTTATATGCTTCGGGTAAGGAATAATGCAATCAATCATTAATCAAACCATAGTAATGGCAACCGAGAAAATATTATCAGAAAAAGAAAGTCTTGATCTCATTACTCAGATGATCAATAAAGCTAAAGATGCCTGTCATGATACTGGTATTGCTGCAATATTGTGGGGAACTGTTATTGCAGTTTGTTCATTAGTTAAATTGGCAGAGATTCATTTTGATTTTAAACTGCATTTCAACATATACTGGCTAACTTTTGCAGCAGTAATACCTCAAATATATTTTACCATTCGTGAAAAAAAGGAACGAAAAGTAAAAGCTTATGGTGATGCGTTTATGGATTACCTATGGCTGGGCTTTGGTATTTGTATCTTTCTGTTGGTTTACATTACTGGCTCTATGATGGATGCGTATCGCCCAGTTGCCGAGGAGTACAGAAATCTGGCAGGGCATTCACCTGCATTTCGTTTTTATGAATATCAGTCATCTTTATTTCTCTTGTTATATGGCTTGCCAACCTTTGTTACTGGTGTCAGCATGAAGTTTAAACCCATGTTATTGGGTGGGTTATTCTGCTGGATTTGTTGTATAGTAACAATTTATACTTCAATAAAAATTGATCTGTTATTGGTAGCACTTTCGGCAATATTCGCCTGGTTAATTCCAGGTATTATTATGGAGAAAGATTATCAAAATGCCAAAAGGGAACTAAAAGAAGCTAATGTTTAAAGAACTTGATCCAATATTACATTCACAGCTTCGGTTAGCAGTTATGTCACTTCTTATTAGTGTGAAGGAGGCAGAGTTTACATTCATCCGGGAAAAAACTAATGCTACTGCTGGTAATTTAAGTGTGCAGATCCAAAAATTAAAAGAAGCTGATTACATTGAAATAACCAAACAGTTCAAGGATAATTACCCACAAACTATTTGTAAGATTACAAAAACCGGCATCAAAGCATTTGAGGAATATGTGGCAAATCTGCAATCTTATTTTGGTAAGAGATAAAAAAGAGTAAGCCCTTTAGAAAAAGGGCTTTGTACTCTGTTGGTACTCTAAGTGTATGAAAAATAGTTATTAGATCGTACCCCTCAATTATTTTTTGTTCTTACCGGTTGTAGTATCAATGATGGCATAGCACCTTGCTTTTTTGGTTTCATCATTTTTTCCATTGCCCTTTTCAGGCGGTTGTATTCCTCACGGATCACTTTTTTTACTGATTTTGCCATAGTTGCAATTGTTTATACAGCAGGAGTGATCGAAATGATTCTTGAATACTCCGTTTGTTTGTTTTTATTGATCAGTTTAATTCGATAAAACATTTTTTCAGTAGCCAGCTTTTCATAGAATTGGTAACTATCTGTTTTTGCATTATCAGTTCCAAAAACAAGGGCTGCCAGCAAAAATATTTTCCCGTCTTTACTTTTTTCAATTTCAAACAGATCTGCAGTTTCATTCCCGTTTATCTCCCAGGCGATAATGATTTTATCTTTTACGATTTTGCCAGTGGCACTGATAAATTTAGAAGGACTTGTAATGTAATTTGAAAAGGATTGTAATGGGAGGCCAAATGCCGGCAATGCTGCCTGCGTTTGCGGAGTTTGATTAAATATCCGTAGGACAATAATGGAAACTAGTGCAATTATTTTTGTCATTTCTTAGGGTTTAGTCCTGACAATAAGCCAGAAGGATCTTTTAGTCTACCCACAGAAATATTGGATGTTAGTTTTTGGCATCGGCAACCACCGGCATCAGTTTGTAAAAAACTTTAAATAGACGTACACTATTCAAAAGTGAAGTTGATCAGGTACGGTCGTTTATCGTAGTTTTACGAGGGATGTATGTGGTTTTCTGAACCTTCACAAACGTACTATCTACAATCTATAAATGCAAGTTTTATACTTAATTTATTTTAATAAAGAATATAAATGAGAAAACCTTTGATACATTTAACGGTTATAAATTAAATGATGAACAAGCTTATCGAAGTTAAACACCTGCAAAAATCTTTTAGGGATATTGATGCTGTCAGAAATCTTTCTTTTTCGGTGGAAGAAGGCCAGGTTTATGGATTTCTTGGGCAGAACGGAGCCGGTAAATCAACAACCATCCGGATGCTACTTACTTTGATACGGCCAGATGCGGGTGAAATAGAAATATTTGGATTGAATTTAAAGCATCATCGGAAAGAAATTCTTAGGCAGGTTGGGGCCATTATTGAAAAACCCGATCTATACAAATATCTTACTGCATTGGAAAACCTACGTATAATGGCTGCAATGAGCGGTGTAAAGGTTTCAGAAAAGAAGTTAATGGAGCAACTGGAAATGGTTGGTTTGCAGGCAAGGGCACATAGCAAAGTAAAAACATATTCGCAGGGAATGAAACAAAGGCTGGGCATTGCCACGGCTTTGGTGCATGATCCCCGCCTGATCATTTTGGATGAACCAACAAACGGACTCGATCCTCAGGGAATTGCTGACATAAGAAATCTTATCATTCAATTAAGCAAGGAAAGAAATAAGACGTTGCTTATTTCATCTCACTTATTAAGCGAAATAGAGTTGATCGCTGACTCGATGATTATTATTGATAAAGGGGAGAAAGTTGTAGAAGGAAAAGTAAAAGAACTTTTTGATCCAGCAGAAACTATTGTGGAATTAAGAACAACGGATGATGATGCATCTTATAAAAAATTACAACATTCAAGTTTGGAAAAATGGTTAAAAGGGAGGCGGAATGACTGCATTTTATTAAAACTGCACAGGAATGATATACCGTCAGTTATGAAAGAAATGGTGAATGAAGGGATACCAGTACTCTCTTTCCATTCCAAACATTCATTAGAGGATTATTTTTTATCACTTACAACAGGCCGACAGCATGTGGAAACTTCTAAAAATTGAGTTATTCAAAATATTTAAGCGACCAAGAACTTACATTGCTTTTGGTGCCATAGCTGCAATTGTTTTTTTAATACAGGTAGCATTAAAGTTTGATGGCAAATCATACATTGATCTGTTACTAAGTAATCTATCAGGCTCATTTGATTTTACCGATAGTTTTAAGCTTAAACTGCTGAATGGTTACCTGATATGTTTTGTTATACTGAATACATTACTTATTCAGATGCCATTATTGGTGGCGTTAATATCGGGGGATGCTATCGCCGGTGAAGCCAACATGGGAACGTTACGGCTATCACTTACCAAACCTATCAGCCGTACACAATATATGCTGGTTAAATTCGCCGCTTCAGTTATCTATACTATAGCATTGTTACTAGTTATGGCTTTACTGGCTTTGTTTGGTAGCATGTTAATCTTTGGCACCAATGATATGGTGGTTTTAAGATCCGAAGGAATAGAGCAGATAAAAAGAATGGATGTGCTCTGGAGATATTTTGCAGCGTTTGGTTATGCTGCTGTAGCTTTAACTACAGTTTCTGCCCTGGCTTTCTTATTAAGTGTGTTTGCAGAGAACTCTATCGGACCTATCATTGCCACTATGAGCATTGTAATCGTATTTACTATCTTATCAGAAATGAACATACCTATTTATGATGAAACTGTAAAACCATATCTTTTTACATCGCATATGGTGGCATGGAAAGGTTTTTTCTATGTAAAAGCGAATGCAGAAGGTACAACCATCAATGGAAGTATAGAAAACCTTCCGGCCATTTTACGAAGCCTTGGCATCCTTATGGTTTATATAGTCGTCTTTTTCGGAGCAGCTGTTTGGATTTTTAGAAAGAAAGATATACTTACATAAAGAATTATAGAATGAAAATAGGTTTATTAATTTTATTATTAGCAGCTTGTAATTTGTTGCAGGCTCAATCATCTGAAGAGTTGGTTGCAAAAGTCAGAGCTAAGCTTGCAAAAGTTAATGACTACGAAGCCAAAGGAAAGATGAAGACAAATGTGGTTTTCATCAAAGCACCGATTGCCAGTGTGAAAGTATATTATAAAAAACCTAATAAACTCCGTATTAACAATGAAAGTGGTATTTCATTTATCCCCAAAGGGTCAGTTAATATCGACCTCAATACAATATTTGTAAGCAATGCCGGTTTTGATATTATTGATATGGGAAAAGAGGCGAAAACAAACCTGAGAATATTAAAGTTGTTACCAAAAGATGAAGGTTCAGATGTGGTACTTTCTACAGTTTACATAGATGAAGTACAATTATTGATAAAAAAAGCAAACACCACCACTAAGGAAAACGGAACCTATGAGTTAGAAATGGTATATGGGAAATATGCAGCATATGGCCTGGCAGATAAAATTACTTTCCGCTTCAATACAAAAGATTACAAATTACCGAAGGGAATTACATTTGATTATGACGATGGAAGCAAGAAGGAATCAAATCCTGAAAAATTGAAGAATAAAAAAGGAGAAGTGGAGATCACTTATTCCTCTTATATTATTAATAAAGGAGTACCCGATACTGTTTTCGATTAATTATTCTTCAATAGCCTCATCTTTAGCATTTGCAAACATGGTAGCTGTCATTTTCCGCAAAGGATTTTTTCTGTTCTCTGCAAAACCATTCCTGCGATTGATGATATCAATACACCCAAACACAGATGCAAGAAATGATGATTGATCGGCTTTATTTTTTCCTGCTATGTCAAATGCCACACCATGATCTGGCGACGTACGTACTGCAGGGAGTCCAGCAGTGAAATTTATGCCTTCACCAATGGCTAAAGCTTTGAACGGAATCAAACCCTGGTCGTGGTACATGGCGAGTACTGCATCAAACTTTTCAAAACTACGCCGTGCAAAAAATGCGTCAGCACTATAAGGACCGACCACCAGCATATTATTATTCTTTGCTTCTTTGATGGCTGGTTTGATAATGTTTTCTTCTTCATTTCCTATCAGCCCTTCATCACCGGCATGTGGATTTAAACCAAGAACAGCGATCCTTGGTTTATCAATGCCAAAATCCTTTTGCAGGCTCTGATGGATAATATTCAGTTTACTGATGATTTTTTCCTTGCTGATATGTTTAGCAATTTCGTTTACCGGAACATGTTCAGTAACCAGTGCCACCCTGAAATTATCAGCACAAAGCATCATCACCACATCGTTGGCATCAAAAATATTTTTGAGGAAAGGAGTGTGACCCGTAAACGAAAAATCTCCCGATTGAATATTTTTTTTATGAATGGGAGCAGTAACAAGTCCATCAATTTGTTTTTGTTTTAAAGCGGCCACAGCAGTTTGTAAAGAAAGAACCGCATATTTCCCGCCTGTATCACTTAATTGGCCCGGATTGATAGAAGTTTCTTCTTCCCAGCAATTGAACAGGTTCACCTGGCGGTGATTGATTCGTTCAAATTCTTTGATGATCTGGTAATTGAAATTATATTCCGGAATAGATTTCCTGTAAAAGTTGACGGCCTTATTCGATGCAAATATAACAGGGGTGCAATGTTCAAGAATACGATTATCAGAAAAGGTTTTGATAATGAGTTCAATACCGATACCGTTTAAATCGCCGCAACTAATGCCGATAACAGGTTTGTTTATTTGCATATCAATTATTCAGTTGTAAAAATACATTATATACGGGATACAAATTATTGTAAATATAAGAGTTACTAAAAACTATAAGTTGTATCGGTTAGCGTTTTCATAAAAAGAATGATATTATTTATCTCAAGCTTACTTAGATGTAATTTTTCAAAAGGAAGGGTTTGATTTGGCGGGTCAATATTTAAGCCCTTACCGCCTCCGTTATTATAAAATTTCATCACTTCTTCAAGGGTATTGAATACACCATTATGCATGTAAGGTGCAGTTAATTCAACATTCCTCAATGTCGGTGTTTTAAATGAGAATTTATGAATTATAGACTGTGTGAAATTAAATTTGCCTTCATCGTGGTCAAGTCTTGCATTTCTTTTATTATTCGAAGCTGGTACCCCTAATACTTCCGATTCAGTATCTGCAAAAAATGGTGGAACAACTCCATTAAATAATGGTATAAAATGGCAAGTAGCACATTTTGCCTTGCCGGTAAAAAGATTAAAACCTTTTTTTTCTGCCTCTGTCAATTGCTTTTTATCACCACGCATATATTTATCGAATCGTGAATTCAATGATCGGAGAGAACGAACATAAGAGGAAATCGCATTTGCAATAGTGAATGTATTGATAGGGTCATTTTCTTTTGAATACGCTTTTTTAAACATTTCAACATAAAAAGAATTCTTCGACAATTCGTGTACGCTTATTTTTAATGAACCTTGCATTTCCTCAGTATTGTGTACTACTTCACCTAATTGATTTTCCAGAATATCGGCTCTGCTATCATAAAATTGTTTTGTTTGGAATCCTGAATTCCAGAGAGTGGGTGTATTGCGGGATAATAGTATTTTACCGTCTAAAGCATATGGTTTTGCAATGCCATCGGTAAATGCTTTACCAGGTTGATGACAAGAGGCGCAACTGCGGGATTTTGTGCCTGATAGTATCGGGTCAGAAAAAAGTATCCTTCCCAGTTTTATCCGATCGTCCGTTATCCAGTAATCTTCAGGAGGTGAATAAAAGTTTATATTCAATGCATCTTGATCAAAAATCGAAGTTGAATAGTAATTTATGGCACTTTTCCCATCCGGGACACTAATTCCGGATTTGATACGAAGTGTTACAAATTTTTTATATAAAGGGTCAAGGTATTCTGTAATAAAGTTTAGTCTGTTTAGTTTCTCGAAAGCTCCGGTATTTTTCAGAATAGATTTTGATTGATGGATATGAGTTATTAATTCTTCGAAATCCTCTTTTGTTTTTATTTCTATTAATGGCTTATAAAAGTTAAGTAATGCTTCTATACCATCCAGGCTGGCAATAGCTTCAGGTAATGAATAAAATGCTACTGGTGAATCAAATCCTGTGATACCTGTAGTTGTGATTTGAACTATTGATGACCTTATCGCATCCCATACAAGTTCTTCTTTAAATTTAAATTCTCTTCCAGGTTCATTCTCCATTTTAGAAATGATATTAAGCATTCCATCTGCAAGAGTTGTAAGCGTTGGATAGAAATTATTCTCCATTTTGGAAAACAAAATTTGTTCTATCGCCTGAAAACCGGTGGGTTCAATGATAAGGTCTGATACTTCTGATTCAATTCTGTTAATTGCGGGACTATTAAGGTATCGGGTTTCAAGCTGATTAAAATAGTCTGTTAGTACCGCTATTTTCTTAAACACAAGCCGGCAGTTTAGAAAATCATTTTGAATTTTATTTTGAGGGTATTTTAATTGTGCTGCCTTTTTGAGTTTATTGATTTCAGTTTTTAGTTTTTGTAGTTCTACCAGAAAATAATGGTCAATATTTTGTGAAACAGAAGTGGAGTGATGTGTGAAAGAAAACTGAATAGAGATTAATAAAATTGTAATACTGGTAACTTTTGATAAACTACGAAGTGTGGTTTTTGCATTTTTCAACGGATAAAAATATTTAATCTAAAATAAGAGTTTTTATTTAGTTCATCGAATTTGTGCTACGTAAATGTTCTTGCTTTACAGCCTAATGGTTTTTTTTATTTTAATTAATTATGATTTCTTAATCTTTCGTATAATCTTTATCTGCTCTAGGAAAGCCACTAGATAAAATCCAGTACCATGAATCAGCCTTTATCCTTAAAAGTAATTATACTTTCACTTCTCACAGCATGTTCTGTTGTTTCCACCTCACAAGTATCTATCATTAGTTATGGTAGTAGTTGGAAGTATTGGGCCAATACACAAGCAAATTTTCCAACAGGATGGACGGGAACCTCATTTGATGATGCGGCTTGGCCATCCGGAAATGGTGAATTAGGATATGGAGACAGTGACGAAGCTACTTGTATACCATCTGGCGGTGGCGGAACCTTATGTACACCTTCCGGTAATAAATGGCCTGCATATTATTTTCGTAAAGTAATCAATATTCCAGATCCTTCTGTTTATTCAAATTTCACTTTTAATGTAGAAAGGGATGATGGGTATGTTGTTTATGTAAATGGAGTTGAAGTAGGCAGAGACAACATGCCAGCATTTCCGGCTGTAATTTCATATGGTACGTCTGCAAATTCAGCTATTGAAGATGCTGTTATTTCTTTTACTGTGGCTAGTTCAGCTTTTGTATCAGGAAATAATACTATTGCTGTCGAAATACACCAGGCTACAGTTTCGGGCTCGCCGCCTTCCTCTACCAGCTCTGATATTTCTTTTAATCTAGAGTTACTGGGAAATGATGCATTTTCTGCTACCTTGACTCGTGGGCCATATCTGCAAGTTGGTACACAAACATCTATTACCCTTAGATGGCGGACAACAACAGCTCAGAATTCAAGGGTTGAACTGGGAACAGTATATGGAACATATCCAATAATAGTAAATGATGCTGCTAATGTAACTGATCATATTGTAACCGTAACCGGACTTACACCAGATACCAAATATTTTTATCGTATCGGAAATTCTGTAAATATGCAGCTTGCCAACAACAAGCAGTTCTTTACTACAAATCCTCCTCCCAATACAACCAGAAAAATAAGGATAACAGCTTTTGGAGATTGCGGCAGAAATAATCCAACATACCAGGATAACAATCTGGCTAACTATTTAAATTATCTTTCTGTAAATAATATAGATGCACCCGATGCCTGGATACTAATGGGCGATAATGCTTATTCGTCGGGAACAGAAACTGAGTATTCTAACAACTTTTTTAATATCTATGGAAATAATATTTTAAGAAATCATAAGCTATACCCGGCTCCTGGAAATCATGACTATGGAAATAATTCAGGAAACAAAACATCAAGATCAATGCCATATCATACAATTTTCAGTGTTCCTCAAAATGGGGAAGCTGGCGGTGTGGCATCTAATAAGCAGAATTATTATTCATACGATGTAGGAAACGTTCATTTTCTTTCATTGGACTCATATGGTGTAGAAAGTGACGGTACTGATATGCAAACATCAGGTACAAGTGCAATGAAAAGCTGGATTGCAGCAGATATGGCAGCTAATACAAAAAAATGGACAATAGCTTACTGGCATCACCCACCATATACAAAATCCAGTCATAATTCTGACACTGAGAGTGATCTAGTAAACATACGTCAGAATTTTATCACCTTTCTTGAAGCAAGAGGAGTTGATTTAATAATTTGTGGCCACTCACATGCATACGAAAGAGGATATCTCTTAAGAAATTTCACCGGTGCATGGACAACCTTTAATGCACCTACACATGCTGTTAGTACATCTAGTGCTACTTATAACAGCAATACCACATGTCCTTATGTATATAATACATCGCCTGCGAACCATGGAACAGTATATGTCGTTGCGGGTTCTGTAGGAGCTAGCGGATCAACAAACACCAACTTTGGCGCCTATGCAATGCCATTTGCTGTTAATGATGCTGGTATTTTTTATTTCGAAGTTGAAGATAACAGATTAGATGCCCAGCTACTTCGTAGGGATGGTTCTATTTTTGACCGATTTACTATTATGAAAGATGTAAATACTTCAAACAATTATAATGTAGTAAATGGCTCCTCTATTAACCTTACCGCTTCATGGCCACAATCAGGTAATTATACATGGACAAACACAAGCGGTACAACCCGAACAGTAAATGTTACTCCACCCAACAGCACCACCACCGTATATACAGTTACCGATGCATTTGGATGTATTGCCGATCAATTTAATGTAACTGCTAACGGTACATTACCGGTTTCGTTATTAAACTATAATGTACGATTGAACAATAATAAAGTTGATATAACCTGGAGTACTAACAGTGAAACAAACAATAAACATTTTTCAATTGAGAGATCAGCAAATGGCATCGGGTTTATTTCAATTGGTAAAGTAGAAGGAGCCGGAAATTCAACTGATGTCCGACAGTATGCATTCACAGATTTTAGTCCTTTAGCTGGTATCAGTTACTACAGACTGGCTCAAACTGATTTAAATGATCATAAAGAGTATTTACAAGTAAAAAAAATAGTCAATAATACCGGAAAAGACTTTGATATTAAGGCGATGGCTACAGGTAATGGTATTGTAACTATTCAGATAAATTCAACATTACAAAACTTATACCAGCTAAAAATATTTGACTTGCAAGGCCGTGAATTAAAAAATGAACTGATTAGCTGTGCATCAGGATTGTCTTATAAGAATATTTTGATAGGACCGGGAATGCATATAATTGAAATCATGAATAACGAAGGAGAAAAGATGTCGCAGAAAATATTAATAAACTAAGCTAAAAATACTGTGATGTGTAAAGATTATCTATGAAAACATTTAAACTTATACTTCTACTGATTCTTTCGGGCCACTCTATTTCTGCACAGGTCTTAAGGCCCATGACTGTGCGTTATAGTAATTCATCAGTAAAAGGGAATATTGTTTTTGTAGCAAATAACATTGTCTCTTCGGCAGGAGTAATTACAACAGAAGCACCTCCGGGTGGTTCAGCAGTTAATAATGGAAATACTGCAGTTAATATAGATATTAACGGAACTACAATCATACCATTTGGATCAAGTTGGAAATATTTTGCTACCGGCTCTGCACCATCTGGTTCATGGACGAGTCTTGGCTATAATGATGCAGCATGGCCAAGTGGTGTTGGTGAATTAGGCTATGGTGATGGCGACGAGGCAACCTGTGTACCTTATGGTTGTAATGGTAATATATGTTTTCCAACAAATGGCTGCTCAAAATGGATTACAACCTATTTCAGAAAAACGATAAGCATCCCAAACACTTCTTTATATTCTGCATTTACTTTTAATGTTGAACGGGATGATGGGTTTGTTTTATATGTAAATGGTGTAGAAGTTAGCCGTAATAATATGCCGGCTGGTGCAATTATCAATACAACTGCTGCATCATCAGCTGTTGAGGATGCTGTCATTACTATTACAGTGCCAACTTCCACATTTGTTAATGGAAATAATGATATTGCTGTTGAAGTTCATCAGGCAAATGCCACAAGTTCTGATATGTCGTTTAATCTTGAATTAAAAGGGGTCGATCCAACAATATTTAATTCATCCAGTGCAGATCTTAGTTTACCGAGTTGCAGCCAGGTGTTATTTGCAGGATTATATTGGGGAGCAACTCAAGGTACAAATGGAACAAATACGAGTTGGATAACCGGTGAGAACGCAGTGAAATTGAGATTACCCGGGTCTGGCACCTTCCTAGATCTTACTTCAGCACAAACTGATTATCATAATAATACTTTAGTACCTGGTTTGCCACATACCGGTTATAGGTGTTTTGTTGATATTACTTCTCTAATTAATCCGACAAGTCCTAACGGAACATATACTATTGCTAATGTTTGCAGCCCTGCTGGTATTGTAAATGGTGCAGGCGGATGGACAATTGTAATTGCTTATGCTGATCCGGCTACAATAGTACGTAACCTTACCGTATACGATGGTTCAGTAATTATGAATGGTGGAGATCCGGCTTTACATGTGCCCATATCAGGTTTTTTAACACCTCCATCTGGTCCGGTTAGTTGTGAATTGGGAGCTGTAGTGTTTGATGGTGATAGAGTGTCAACAGATGAGTATTCATTTAAGCAAGATTCAAATCCACTTGTTGGTAGTTATACAAACTTAACTCCGAACTCAACAGCGAATAATAATGACATGTGGAACAGTACCATTTCGAGGTATGGAACTGTAGTGACAACAAGGAATCCGGCACATAATAATACTTTAGGATATGACGCTGATATTTTAATTGTACCGAATACATCAAACGCTGTATTAGGGAATAACCAAACTTCTGCAAGTATCCGCTTCAGTTCTCCGTCAGAAAATTATATGATACAGGTTGCTACAACTTCCATATCCCAGTATACACCAACTTTTGATCTGCGGAAAAGCTCAACAGATATTAATGGTGGTTCATTGGCGCCTGGTGATGTAATCAGGTATCAATTAGATTATCATAATACAGGTAATGACGCCAGCACTTCTACTACTATTCTGGATAATATTCCATTTAATACATCCTATAAACCCGGTAGTCTGATGATAAACGGTGTCTCCAAAACGGATTCTCCGGGCGATGATGAAGCTGAGTATGATTTTGCTAATAACAGAGTTGTTTTCAGGTTAGGAACCGGTGCAAATGGTTCAACTGGCGGGGAAGTAGCAGCCAATGGAACAGGACAGGTTAGATTTGAAGTATTTACTGCCCGGTCTTGTGTAGTCTATTCCTGTGCATCTTCAATTGCTAACCGTGCAAGAATTGCTTATGCAGGTAAACTTTCTAATATCAGCCTTGCTGATTCTAGTGGTGTATTTGTTGCAGGATGTACAAATCCAACATCGGTCAATGATTTATTAACAGGAACTTGTTCTACTCCAGGTGATACAATACTTATCAATACTTGTCCTTCTAACTCAGTTACTATACCAGTAAGTATGTATGGTGGTTATCGGTTCTATTCTTCTATGCCCTTTATATCTGCAAATGTTTATAACCCCGCTGTTCCAATCACTTTTACAAGGGTTATATATGGATTTTATGATGGGCCAGGATCATGTAATGATACCATTCAGATAAATATTTATATATCCGGGTGTCCGGATATTGATGATGACAGGGATGGTATACCGGATTACCTGGAGTTGGTCAATCCCACAGCAATTGCAGATCAGGATGGTGATGGAATTCCTAACTGGGCGGATAGTAGTCCCGGGTTACCAATTCTTTGGGTTGATAATAATGCAGATGGTTTTAATGACTGGTTTGATCCGGGAGCTGATGTTGATAATGACGGTATTCCCAATTTCTACGATGTTGATTTTCCTGGTTATGTAGACAGTAACGGTGATGGAGTAAATGATAATATGGATAAAGACCTTGATGGTATTCCTAATTATCTCGACCGGGATAGCGATAACGATGGAATTACAGATACGATTGAAAGTTTCGGAGTTGATGCCGATGGTGATGGAAGAATAGATAATTTTTCTGATGCGGATAATGATGGATTGTCGGATAATGTAGATGGTAATACATCCGGAGGAAACTTTTTAAGGTTTTCAGGTCTTGGACTGGGTGCTATAGATACTGATAGTGATGGCATTCCAAATTATCTTGACCTGGATAGTGATAATGATGGGATTCCCGATATAATAGAAATTTATGGTACTGATTCAGGAAATAGTGCTAAAATAAGCGGATATGTGGATACGGATGGAGACGGTATTGCTGATGAGGTGGATGGTGATGTTGGTAATGATGCTATCGCAGAGAATGCAGCCAATGCCTTATTACGTTCGGGAGCAGATATCAATAATGATGGGAGAGCTGATTCATGGCCGTATAAAAATATGGATAATGATAGTAAACCCAGCCCCTATGATCTGGACAGTGATGGTGACGGAATTACAGATGTTAAAGAAGCACAACTTACAGATGCAAACTGGGATGGAAGAGTAGATGGTGCAGTTAATACAAATGGCCGGAATACAGTGCTGGCTGCATTGGGTTCTTTTACGCTTCCTAATACTGATGGAGTTGGAAGAACAAATCCTTACGATATTGATTCTGATGAAGACGGCATACCTGATAATGTTGAAGGATTAACAACTACAGGATACCTGTTACCAACCGGACTTGATACAGACGGAGATGGTATTGATAACAGGTATGATAATTTTGTTGGGTTTGGAGGAGACGGTATCCATCCAGTAGATACTGATGGTGATACTACGCCAGACTATCTCGACCTGGATACTGATGGCGATGGACTTATTGATATTATTGAGGGAAATGATCTGAATTTTAACGGTATTAGGGATGATAATGTAACATTAACCGGGGTGGATACAGATGGTGATGGACTTGATGACCGTTTTGATAATGATAATGCAAGTGTAAAAGGAACGTCTGCTTATATGGGTAATGGAGGAACCACATCAGGAGATCCATCACCAGGTTCTATTACAACAGTTCAACGAACAGGAGTTGCTTCAGGCATGGGTTGTAATACAGAAAGGGACTGGCGTTGTATTTTTTATGTTCTTAATTGTGAAATAATAAGTTTCAAAGCTGCTATTTTTAACCAATCTGTTAATATTCATTGGTCTGTACTTTGCCGCCAGGAAGCAGAACAATTTACAATTGAAAGAAGTGTGGATGGTGTCAATTTTTCGGATGTACAAATAATAACAGGCAGAGCTGTAATCAATGAAGTTGAAAATTATTCAGTAATTGATAATGTTTCTGCAATAAGCAGTGATATTATTTATTACAGGCTGAAAACCTTGCTGAAAAATGGCCGTACCAGTATTAGTAATGTATTGCTGGTCAGAAAAAGTCAATTAAATAAACAGGAACTCAATATTTTCCCAAATCCTGTAAAAGACCGTTTGCAAGTTGTATTGTTCTCTGACAAATCTGGAGTTACAAGTATATTTATTCATGATGCTCATGGAAAGACGGTAATGAAATTTTATGAAATTATAGAACGAGGCAATAATACACTTTCATTGACCGGCATATCTTCACTACCCAAAGGAACTTATTATTTACGTATTGACAGTGGAAGCCGGGTACTTACAACCAAATTTAATTTACTTTATTAGTCACAAGAGTTAATACATTTTTCTCTATTCATCTAACCTCCTTCAATAAGGAGGTTTTTTCATGTAACCGATCTTAAAGAATCGGAAACTTACGAATAGAAGCATCCTCTTACAGGGTATTTGTACCTTTTTTTCCCGGAATCTTTACTATTTTATTGAATTACTAAGTATAAACTCTCACTTTAGCACTTAGAAATTATAGGTAGTTTATTTAGTATGTATTAGGGAAAACAATAAATATCTTATAAATATTAATACTAATCAGCTAAACAATAAAATCGGGCTGATTAGTTAGTGAGATGAAAATCCATATCTGTTGAAAGTCCAAAATATATCCAATGTTTAACCAGTATAAAAAACTGCAACTCTTTTTACTCTTTGTTGCCGCACCGGCAATATATAGCGAAGCAGTAGGACAATGTCCAGGTGGATATTCCCAGGCCCAAACTAACTGGGACAATCTTGATTATTATTGGAATAGCGGATCAGGAAATACTCCTTATAGTAATTATGTAAGCAATAGCCAGGCCCAAAATCAAAAATTTGCAATTGGCACTACCCATCTTACAATTGCTGCAAGTAGTATAAGCATGATTGCTCCTGGGGCAGGAAATAGCGTTGAAAATGCTTTACATACTGGAGACGTTGCTGCAGGATACACAGGTGAAGATGTACAGTATAATCCATCATCGAATGGACAGTCAATAACAATTACTTTTGCAAGTCCGGTATCAGGTCCGAATTTTACTTTGTATGATATAGATCGAAGTGCTGCTTTTACAATTACAGCTACAAACAACCTGAATATAGCCACAGCAGTAAATGTAACAACTTACGCAAGTACAATTTTAACTGTTGGAATTGTACCATTAACAAGAACGATTACTGCAAACAGTACTACTTTGGCAAATAATGAAAACAGAGGAACAGCTACAATTAATGTACCTGGGCTCGTCAATTCAATTACCATTACAGTTAATACTATCGGATCAGACCCTGTTTTTTGGCTATCAGACATCAATGCCTGTGTGGCAGGAACTTTTCCAACAAACTGGCACCAGGGAGCAAATAACCGTCCTTTTTGGGGACCAACACAAAGTCAACCTGATTATTTCCTGATTACTCCGGATAACAACTCAGTTTATATGGTAGATCCTGCAACAGCTGTTGCCAGGGAATTATTTAATGATCCTTCCAGAACATATGTTAACTCATTTGGTTATGATCCTTATAACCGGTTTCTCTATTATATTTCTGAAAATGTTTCTGTTGATGCAAATAATAAACAAATAAAAAGATATGATTATAATACAGAAACTAGCTCGGTAATAATTGCAGATTTAAGTGCTTCCCCATTTAATGTCCCCACATTTAATTCCGGAGTTGAATCTGCTGGTTGTTCCTTTTACGATGGTGCTTTATATATTGGAATCGAAGGTGGTACTCAAGGATCAGGTTCAAGTTTAAGAACAAGAGAGACTATTATTTGGAGAGTTGATTTTGATGGAAGTAATAATCCCATCAATGCTTACCAGGTTTTTGCAGCTGATGCCGGAATCAATGGAACTACTACATCTATACATGACTGGGGGGATTTTATTATAAAAAATGGAGTGATCTATGATTTTAATACTGCAAGGAATAGTTCAAATTATTCTCAAAGTAAATTTCATCATTATAACATGATGACTGGTAATTTGGATGCTTTATATACTAACCCCGGAACAACTGCATGGAATGGTCAGGCTGGAATGACATGGGCAGGTGGGCTATATTATTTCAGAGCATCGAGCGGTGGTAACTCGGTTGTTGGAGCTTATAATGAAGCAGGAGTTTGTGGTGCAACAACAAATATCACTGTTGCATCCGGAACAGCATGGCCAGGTGGAGCTGGTGATGCATCTGACCCATTTCGGCCTAAATGTGATTTTGGTGATGCGCCTGCTTCTTACGATCCATATTCAAATCCTGCCACACAAAGTCCAGCAGTGCATGAACGTAGTGATAATATCAGGTTAGGGGCAACATGGGATTATGAATATTTTAAAAGAGGCACATCAAGTACTGATGATATAGATGACGGATTAGCGTATGCTCAAATTTTATCACCAACAGGTGGAACATATGCTGTAAGGTGTACAACATATAATAATAGTGGGGCAAATGCTACTTTGATAGCCTGGCTTGATTATAATGGAAACGGTGTTTTTGATGCAAGTGAAGCAATTACTCCAATAACAGTTCCAAGTTCCGCATCTTCTCAAATATTCTGGCTTGCATGGACAAGTACTCCTAATACTTTCACAAACGGAGATTTTACATATCTGAGGGTTAGGATCACTTCACAGTCAGCGGGAATGACAGCAGCCCATGCTACAGGATATTTTAGCAATGGTGAGGTAGAAGATTACAGGGTGCTGGTAGATAATTTTCCATTGGCTACCCACCTGATCAACTTCTCCGCCACCTTAAGGAATAAGGAAGTGAATCTTGATTGGACAGTTGCCGAAGATCAGGGGACTTTTGGTTATGAAATTGAAAGAAGCCGGGATAATCGTATATGGGAAAAAATTGACACTGTCTTTGCAAGGAACGTAACAGGTACATTAAGCTATACTAATATTGACAAAGCCCCACTAAAAGGAAAATCTTATTATAGAATCAGGGTACTGGAGAGTTCTGGAAATAATCATCTTAGTGAAATCAGAAATATTACATTCAATGACTTTGCAGTTACAATGAACCTGGCGCCAAATCCTGCAAAAGAGAATATCAGAGTTTTACTGAACACAAGAACTGCCGGAACTTCAAATATTAATGTGCTTACAATGCAGGGTATGGTTGTACAGACTAATGCCAGGAAAATCAATATTGGTGATAATGTGATAGAGATACAGCTGCCTGCCTGGCTGGCAAACGGTATGTATATTGTAGAATTGAAAATTGAAGATGAAATCCTTCGCCAAAAATTACTTATAAAAAAATAATTTTTTAAAATCAAGCCAGTGATTGTTTATAATCTCTGTTTTCAATATCCATTCTTAATAACCGATCTATCATGAAAAAACCAATTTTATTTATCGCCATGACTGCGATAGTATTGTCAGGCTATTTTTTTATTACATGGAAAAATCACTCTAGTAATACCAGGCAGGAAGAAAGCTTTCATAGAAAAGAAAAATCTGGAAAGGGAGAAAAAGAAAGCGGAGCGGCTCAGCAATTGAGCAGCTGGTTTCAGGCAAAGGGATTTCCTAATGCCCAGAATTTAAGTGCAAAATACCAGGCAGCCTGGCAAGAGTATCTTGAAATAAAAAAGAATACACGGTCAACTGGCCATCAGACAAGAATCGAAGCTGTCAATAGTAACTGGTCATCTCTTGGCTATAGTACTACAAATAGCGGTACAAGAATAGGTGGAAGAGTAGTTTGTATGGCAATTGATCCTAATAATTCTAATAATCTATGGGTTGGTTCTGCAGGAGGTGGAATGTGGAAATCTACTGATGCCGGCTCTAACTGGACTAATGTAACAACAAACCTGCCTGTATTAGGCGTATCATCAATAATTATAAACCCGTCTAATTCGAATATAATTTATGCTGGAACAGGCGAGGTTTATCATACTGAAGTAGATGTAATGGGCTTTAATGTATGGAAAACAAGAGGGACTTACGGAATTGGAGTGATTAAAAGTATTGATGGTGGAGTTACCTGGACACAGGTTATGCCGAAAACATCATCAGATCTCTTCTCAATCCAGACACTAGCATTTAAGCCAGGCGACAATTCTACAATTTATGCATGTGCAACTGATGGCCTGTATCGATCTTTAAATAGCGGAAGTACATGGACTAAAATATACACGGGTAACAATGTCCGGGATATAGCAATCAATCCATCCAATACAAATCAAATAGTTATTAGTGTTGGAAATATGACTAACCCTGTAAAAGGCATATTCAGGACTACTAATGGTGATAATGCTTCACCGACATGGGGTCAGATTTCATCAGGCTTACCCGGATCTTTCGATGGTTACATAGTATTAGATAATGTTGGTTCAGGTGAGTTAATTGCCAGCATTGGAATAAGTTCCAGTACTGCCAGTTCGAACAGGGAAATTTACAGGTCAACAAATTTTGGATCAACATGGAGTGTAGTGGGGGGGACAACAGCTAGTACTACTACCAATCATTGCTCATACCAGTTTTGGTTTGCGCATACAGTGGCGATCAATCCTTTTGCAACAGATTCGATCATGTTTGGGGGAGTAGGAATTTACAGGTACAGGGTTTCCACAACATCGAGAACAAGTATATCCGGTTTGCATGCAGATCATCATGATATAGAATTTGATCCATCACGAAGAGGGACAGTTTATGTTTGCAATGATGGAGGCGTTTATAAAAGCACAAATGGGGGAGCTACTTTTACTGCTATTAATAATGGACTAAACGCCACTCAATTCTATGCATCTCTGGGTGTTTCAAAAACAAATGCTAATAGGATGGTAGGGGGACTACAGGATAATGGCCAGGTTATTTATAATGGTATAAACTGGGTACAACCCACCTGGAGCGGTGGTGATGGAACAGCTTGTGCAATACATCCCACAAATGATAATATCATGTTGGCATGCCGGGATGCGAGGGCGATAAAACGTTCATCAAACGGAGGAACCTCTGGTTCTGAACTAAGCAATTCATATTGGGGATTTGACGGAGACTCAAGAACAGCATTTGTAGCTCCTATCGCATTTGCCCCTTCGAATGGAAATATTGTATACCAGGCTTCAGATAATTTACATAAGAGTATAGATGCAGGAGCTAGCTTTACTAATAATTCACTTGGAAGCGGAGCCCCTGCAACGATGCCAAATAATTTTATTGAACAGAGACACAAAACAGGAGTTGCTTTAGAAGTCTCACATACAAATGAGAATAAGGTGTATATCTCAACATCGCCTTTTGCGCAATATGACAATGATATAAATAATATCTATGTAACAGGATCACCTAATTTATTAAGAACTACTTCTGGCGGCACTCCTTTTACGAGTATTAAAGGGACATTGCCAGATCGGTTTGTAATGGATATGGCAATAAGCAAATACAATGATGATAGTGTTTATGTGGTGCTTGGTGGTTTTGGTACATCACATGTTTATCTTACACCCAATGGAGGCACTACTTGGTTGAGTAGGGGATCAGGGTTGCCGGATGTTCCCTTCAATGCGATACTTATTGACCCTGTTGATCCTAAAATTATTTATGCTGGATGTGACTTTGGTGTATATGTCAGCCCGGATAGAGGAGTAAATTGGTATGATTATAACACCGGGTTTTCCGATGCAACACTTATTATGGACCTTCAACTGGATGCTAATAATAAATTAATTGCTGCCACACATGGCAAAGGTGTTTTTCGGTCAGATCTTTTTACACCACCAATTACATTGCCGGTAAAATTCACTTCGTTTACAGGTCAAAATAATGATGATAAGAATGATCTAAGATGGAATGTGGAAGAAGAGTTCAACGTTTCTCATTATGAATTGCAGAGAAGCCAGGATGGAAATACTTTTGAAAAAATAGTTTCTATTTCCGCATTTAATACTCCTTCTCCAAGAACATACAGCTATAGGGATAATATTGGAAGAGTAAGAGCTTCTAAATATTACTATAGGTTAAAGGCAATTGATATAGATGAAAAATACTATTATTCTGACATAGTTGTCTTAAAAACTGAAAGTAAGAATGGGATTGAGTTATTGGGAAATCCTTTTACAAACCAGGTTTCATTTAAATATTTAGCTTCAGAAGCCGGGAAAATGAGGATTCAAATTGCTGATATGAATGGACGTATTGTTCGAAAAGAAGATCTAAATATAAGTGAAGGCATTGGCAATTATACTATTAATAATGTCGAGTCTTTTTCTAAGGGTATATATATACTTGAAGTATGGATAAACCGTGAACGATATGCTGAGAAAATATTGAAACGATAAATATTTAAAATAAGTAGCTAGTTATTGTTGCAGGCAAAGCCTGTAAAACTTTCCTGCAAAGGAAGGTTTTTTGTATTTATGCTATCGGTAAATTACGGGAAAAACAGGAACCTTTACTGTTTATCATGGTTACTGGGGGTTGTAAATATTAGAAGCAAAGTTACTTATGCTTTTCCTGACGGGATATATAATTTTATTGTATAATCCGGTATCTATGAAGTACAGTATTATACTTATTTTCCATATTTCAGTAACAACACAATCACTGAATAGCCAGGAAGTCTTTTCTGTTGATTCTATCAACCGCACACTTACGCCTGCGGGAAGCAGGTATTACCTTGCTCATCCATACGAGATAACTTACGGTCCAGATGATTCATTATACATTACTGAAAAGATCGGGAGGGTAAGAATTGTTTCTTCAGTTACAGGTATCAGCAGGATTATTCTTGATTACAGGGCAAATATATTTTTGAATATTTCAAGAAATGGATTCGGTGTGGCTACATCCATCGGTCAAAATGGAATGATGGGACTTGCCTTACATAAAAATTTTAAGCAAGGAACCAGCGAAGATTATATTTATATCGCTTACTCATATAACTCAACAAGCCTTCGGATATCCAGATTCACTTACAATCTTGCATCAGGACAGTTAGAAAGTGAACTGCAATTGGTAAATGGCATTCCTGCAGGCGGCGACCACAGCTCTGGTCGTTTGTTTTTTGGTGCAGATGATAAACTCTACTATTCCTGTGGCGACCAGGGTGCAAACCAGTTTGCTAATCGCTGTAATCCTATCATATCACAAGAAACACCAACGGTTGCAGAATTGGGGGCATCTAATTACGCAAAGTATCAAGGGAAGATATTAAGAGTTAATTTGAATGGCTCTATTCCTTCAGACAATCCATTATTTGATCCGGATGGGGGTGGGCCTGAGGTGGCGGTGCGTAGTCATATATTTACTCTTGGACACAGAAATCCGCAGGGGCTTGTATTTGAAATGAATCCAAATGATGGAACAACTTATCGTTCATTAAAGGCCGGTGGCTTTTTTTATAGCAGCGAACATGGCATAAGAACAGATGATGAAATAAATATCATCGCATCCGGAAACAATTATGCATGGCCTTATTGGGCCGGCTTTAGAAATAATCCGGCTGAGAATTACAGGTACATTAACTGGAGCTCTGCATCTGGAGCGAATTGTAGCAGCACTTCTTATAATGAAGTTGTTATTCCTACTGGAGCAACGGTAATACAGGAGAATGCATTTGTTGCTGGTACTTTTACCGATCCAATACTTTCCATGTATCCTGCCTGTAATGGTGCAGGTAATTGTAATGTAACATTGACTACAGGAACCAACTGGATGCAGTATCCAACTATAGCACCATCAAGCATTGATCATTATGGTTTCACTAATATTCCCGGATGGCATCAATCTTTGTTGGTCCCGACACTACGAAGAGGAACATTGTATCGTTATAAATTAAATACAACCAGGAATGGAATTATAAATGATTCGGTGCCTTACTTTTTTCGTACAGACCGTTACCGTGACCTTGCATTAAAGAATGGAAATATAATCTTTACAATTACTGATAGTATTGGGTCAACATCTGGTCCTTCCGGGGGAGGTACTTCAGCACTATCGAGGCCGGGAACCATTTTAAAATATACTTTCCTCGGATACCAGAATAATGGAGGCAATAATAAAAGTACGTTGCCCGTTTCGATAGATGTGACTGATGGGCCCGTTAATACAACTGTTACTGGTTCAACAGTAACAATCAACTCAACAAATAATATGTATTGGGTGCCGCTAACCGGGCCGGATGGAAATATACTTGCTGAGATATATGCGAATGGTAATACATTAGGTACAGTAACATCTTGCTTTTATAAAAATTCAGGTTCAATAAGGTCGCAGGGAAATGCAAAATATCTTGATAGGAATATCACAATTACACCAGAGTTTCAGCCTTCAACATCTGTTAGAGTGAGGTTGTATTTTTCAAAAGCTGAGTTTGATGCTTTGGATGCAGATCCAATGAGTGGTATCTCGGTAATCGGGGATGTAAAAATCTTAAAGAACGATGACCCTTGTGCCAGCGCAGTTGTTTCAGGAACCACTACACTGATCAATCCTGTGTATGCGGAAATGCATACTCCAAACAGCAGTTATGTATTACAGGCAGATATCAGCAGTTTTTCATCTTTCTACTTTGGAAGTTCCAATCTTACATTGCCATTAAATCTTATTAAGTTTTATGGAAGTTTTATTAGCAATGTCATTGAATTAAAATGGGAAACAGAATCTGAACGCAATACTGATTATTTTACTATTGAAAGAAATAGTGGAAATGGGTTCCAGGCTATTGGGATAGTACAGGCAAATGAAAACACTGGTAGCCGTTCGTATTATGATTACACTGACAGGGATGCTGCATACCAGTCTGCAAGAACTCTTTATTACAGATTGAAAATGGCAGATAAAGACGGCAACTACACTTATTCGCCGGTAATTGCTGTTCCACTTGGCGGTCTTATTACTGGTATTGATGTTTTCCCAAATCCTGTACAAACAGCAGAAGCAAGGATAAATATTTCAGCCATAGCGGAAGAATTAACGAAGTGGAAGCTTATTAATAATAACGGACAGACCGTTTTATCCGGCAATGTACAATTACACAGAGGCAATAACTCAATGACAATTAATGTATCCTCTTTGTCTTCAGGAACATATTATCTGCAGGTAAGTGGTATCGGTATAAATGAAAAAGTGAAGCTGCAAAAATTGTAATGTGACTTTATAAAAAATTAAGTTTCTGTCAAACAAAGAGGTTTTTATTACGTCACAGTATCAGTTACATTTGTGCTGATGTACACTTTAAAAAAATCACTGGGTCAGCATTTTCTCAAAGACGAAAATATCTGCCGAAAGATAGTGGATGCCCTGCAGCAGTATTCATTTAATCAGCTCTTGGAAGTAGGGCCGGGTGGTGGTGCATTGACAAAGCATTTATTAGAGATAAATAATATTGATTTTAAAGCCGTAGAACTTGATGATGAAAAAGTTGTTTATCTGCACAAAACCTATCCCCAACTGGCGAACAAAATAATTCATCAAAGTTTTTTAGATATTGAAAAGCCCTTTTCTGGAAAATTTACAGTCATTGGCAATTTTCCTTATAACATTTCAACACAGATTCTTTTTAAAATTCTGGAATGGAAAGAAGATGTCGAATGTGTCATCGGTATGTTTCAAAAAGAAGTAGCGCAAAGAGTAGCATCAAAAGAAGGCAGCAAGGTTTATGGGGTTTTAAGTATTCTTATCCAGGCTTTTTATCAGGTTGAATATTTATTTGATGTGCAGGAAAAATCTTTTCAGCCACCGCCAAAAGTAAAAAGTGGTGTCATCAGGTTGCTGCCTGTAAAGGAAGTACTGGCTATGAAGAGTGAAAAGTCGTTTACCTTATTAGTGAAAACGGCATTCAATCAGCGGCGAAAAACATTACGAAATGCGGTAAAAGGTTTATTTGATGCAGCAATACTGGAGGATGAATTGTTTAATAAAAGAGCAGAGCAATTAACCGTTGGGCAATTCGCTGAACTTACGTTTAAAATGAAATGAAGAAGATAATAATTACGGCAAAGACGCATCAGTATTTACAGGATCACCTGGCCGCTAAAGGCTACGAAATAATTTATCATCCATCTATAAAGTATGATGAGCTGATGGATATTATTACAGATGCCGAAGGCCTTATTGTTACTACAAGGATTTCTGTTGATAAAACACTTATTGAAAAAGCCAGATCATTAAAATGGATCGGCAGGCTTGGAAGTGGAATGGAGTTGGTGGATGTAGCTTATGCAGAAAGTAAAGGAATAAAATGTGTAAGCAGCCCTGAAGGCAACAGGAATGCAGTGGCCGAACATGTATTGGGTTTATTGCTGAACCTGCTGAATAATATATCTTCTTCATCAGAAGAAATAAAAAAGGGTTTATGGCAGCGGGATGAAAATAGGGGAACAGAATTAGCTGGTAAAACGGTTGGCATTATTGGTTTTGGAAATACAGGCAGCAGTTTTGCAAAACTTTTAGAGCCGTTCAATGTAACTGTATTAGCTTATGATAAGTACAAATCCGGGTTTGCCAAAGATTATATAAAGGAAGCAAGCCTAGATCATATCTGCCGTTATGCAGATGTTATCAGTTTCCATGTACCACTAACAAACGAAACATTTCATATTGCTGATCAGCATTTTTTTGAACAATTAAAATGCAAACCTTTTCTGCTGAATGCTTCCCGTGGTAAAGTGTTGGATATAGTTCAACTCATAAAAGCCTTGCAGGAAAATAAAATATCCGGTGCCGGTTTAGATGTATTAGAAAATGAACAATTGGATTCTTATTCCGATGATGAGAAAAAGCAGTTGACATGGCTGCTGGATCAGCCCAATGTTATCATAACACCTCATATAGCAGGCTATAGTCATGAGGCCTCGTATAAAATGGCCAATGTTTTACTGGAAAAATTAGGCCTGAAATAGTAATTTTTTCGCTCAAATTATTTTATATTTGTCTTCCTTACTAATGCAACGCTTCAGCAAACACTGGGGCGTTGTTATTTTTTTTAACCTAATCTCAAAGGAGGTGACTATGAGTGAGTTTCAATATGTGACAAAGGAAACACTGGAGAAGCTAAAGGCTGAATTACAACATATGAAAGGTGTGGAGAGGCCTGCAGCCAGTAAAGCTATTGCAGAAGCCAGGGAAAAAGGCGATCTGAAAGAAAATGCAGAATATGATGCTGCCAAAGAAGCACAGGGTTTGCTGGAAGCGAAAATTGCAGCCATGGAGGGTTCGATGGCGAATATCAGAGTGATCGATGAGGCCAGCATTGATACCAGCAAAGTATCCATTCTTACAAAAGTTACTCTTACCAACCTGGGAAATAAAAAGCAGGTTACTTATAAAATAGTAAGCGAACAGGAAGCTGACCTGAAGGCCGGAAAGATCTCAGTGACCTCTCCAATAGGCAAAGGTATACTTGGTAAGGCAGTGGGTGAAACAGCAGAAGTACAGGCACCAGCCGGTGTTTTGAAATTTAAGATTGATGAGATCACTGCATAAAGCTTGTAATGAATATTTGTAGCCCTTGCAGTTGCAGGGGCTTTTTATTTTGGAAGCAAAGGCAATGAAGTAAATTAACTTTGTTTGCAAATGCTCAGGCGAATAAAATATTATTTACTTTCAGTAAAATCAAAAATCTTTGGAGGCATGACGATCTTTTCAAAAATTATAGCCGGGGAAATCCCGTCATATAAAATTGCAGAGAATGAGAAATTCTTTGCCTTTCTTGATATTTTCCCGTTGAGGGAAGGGCATGTATTGGTAGTTCCAAAAATGGAAACAGACAAATTGTTTGATTTGCCGGATGGCTACCTAAGCGAGATGCTGCTATTTGCCAAACCAATTGCACATGCAATAGAAAAGAGTTTTGATTGTAACAGATGTGGCATTAGTGTTGTTGGTCTTGAAGTACCCCATGCACATATACACCTTATCCCTATAAACACAGCTAACGATCTGAACTTTACACAGGCAAAACCAAAAGCATCAGAAGAAAGTTTGAAAAAAGTACAGGAGAGAATTTTAGCTGTATTGTAATTATTTATTAGTGATCCTCCCGGGATTCTTTTTTATAAAATCATCCCAGCCTTTTAAACCACCTGCAGCTTTATTTATTACCGAATTGGTTTGAAAATGATGACAAAGAGCAACAGCCAATGCATCTGTTGCATCAAATTGTTTTGCAGAATGTTTAAAGGAAAGTAATGTCTGCAGCATCTTCATCACCTGTTCTTTATCTGCATTTCCATTACCGGTAATAGATTGCTTGACTTTTTTTGGCGAATATTCTGTTACTTCAAGACCATGGCGCATAGCTGCAGCAATAGCTACACCTTGTGCCCTGCCAAGTTTTAGCATACTCTGCACATTTTTTCCAAAGAAGGGAGCTTCAATGGCAAAATCAGTAGGTTGGTATTTGGTAATGAGGCCACTCACGGTATTAAATATCAGTTGCAATTTTTTATAACCGTCTTTTACTTTCCCTGGTTTTAATACACCCAGTTCCAGCAGGTCAACTTTGTTGTTAGTAATAATGATAAGCCCATAGCCCATTACCAATGTTCCGGGGTCAATGCCAAGTATTATTTTAGCAGGCTTTTGCAATCGGGAATGTATTTTTACAAGATTAATGAAGCTGAACCGGAATATCAAAATCTTTATTAACTACTTCCTCGGCCCTTTATTGTTTATCTGGTTGTCTTGGTCTATTTACCGGCAAATAAAAAATCAACCGGGTCTTGAGCAGGCCTGGCAGAGCATAAAGGAGTCCTTGGGGAGCATGAAACTGCTTAATCTTGCAGTAGTTATTCTATTAATGTTTGTCAACTGGTCTATAGAAGCCATCAAATGGAAGATCAGTCTTAAAAATGTTCAGCAGGTAAGTTTTGGTAAAGCGTTGCAGGGGGTTCTCTCTGGTGTTTCCTTTGCCGTAAGTACACCCAATCGAATGGGTGAGTACCTCGGAAGGGTTTTATATATGAATGAGGGTAACAGATTGAAGACAATATCCGTTACAATAGTGGGAAGCATCAGTCAACTGATCATTACATTGGCTATGGGTGCAGCAGGAATATTGATATTGCAGGAAGGTATAATTGATAAACATCTTATTTCACCAATATGGATGCAAGTGATTATCTATGGCGTACTGGCAGCAATTGTTTTTTTAACACTATTTTATTTCCGGTTGCCATGGCTGATAAAATGGGTTGATCGCTTGCCCCGTATGCAGCGTTATGCATACCTGGTCAATACATTGGAGGATTTTAATGCAACGATACTCCTGAAGTTGTTGTCTTTGTCGCTGTTGCGGTTTATCGTTTTTATACTGCAATATTATCTGCTCTTTAGTTTGTTTGAGGTAAATATTTTGTGGTGGCAGGCTTTTTGGACAGTGAGTGTCTCGTTCCTTGTCATGGCTGTTATTCCAACCATCGCTATTGCAGAACTGGCACAGCGGGGAAAGATATTGATAGCCATCGTTAGTTTATTTACCGCTAATGAACTGGGGCTGACATTGACCACAGCAAGTATCTGGTTTATCAATTTGATAATACCAGCAGTAGCAGGAAGCTTATTGATATTAAGGATCAAAAAAATAATGAAAGGGAATAATGAGTATGAAAAGATTTAAGTTGTTTTCTCCGTTGGTATTGCTTTTTTTTAGCTTTTCCAATAAAGCCATTGCCCCGCCTCAGGATAGTTTCTGTGGGATTAAGAATATTTCTTTTAATGTTAAGGAGGAGGTTTCATTCACTGTCTATTATGCAGTGGCCGGCATTTATGTGAATGCAGGAACGGCTACTTTCACCAGTAATCTTGAAACAATAAATAACCGGCCGGTTTATCATATTGCCGGGGAAGGGAAAACCAATTCTTCTTACGACTGGATCTATAAAGTACGGGACAAATACGAAACATATATTGACACAGCCACCATGCAGCCATTGAAATTTATCCGCAATGTAAATGAAGGTGGCTATAAGAAATATCAGAATATTACTTTTAATAAAACGGCTAATACTGCTATCACTACGGATGGTGTTTACAAAGTGCCGGCCTGTGTGCAGGATGTGGTGAGTGCCATGTACTATGCCCGGAACATTGATTTTTCAAAGCTCAGGCCTGAGGATAAGATACCTTTTTCCATGTTCCTGGATAATGAAGTATTCAATATGTACATACGTTATGTAGGAAAGGAAGAGATAAAAACAAAGTATGGTAAGTTCAGGGCATTGAAGATAAAACCACTTTTACTAAAAGGCCAGATATTTGAAGGTGGTGAAAACATGACAGTATGGGTTACTGATGATGCTAATCATATTCCCATAAGAGTGGAAAGTCCGCTGGTAGTGGGGAAAGTAAAAATAGATATGATGAGCTACAGCAATCTCCGCCATCCGCTTACATCACTAATCAAAAGAAAATAATTATTTCCAATCGAAAGATGGGTTTTATATTTCATCCAGCCGGAAAAAATTCTTAGGCCTTATGCCTCTTTCCGTTTGCTGAAGGTCGCAACATTCGTACACCGGGTCATGCTCAAAGAAAAGTGTATAATCTCCGGCTAAAGCTTCAGTAAGGAAAGATTTTTTTTCGTTTAAAGTTGTTAACGGGAACATATCATAGGCCATCAC